>JBDUCK010000243.1:0-5373 GCA_040003485.1 Ferruginibacter sp.
ATTTATCTTTCTGCTGGCAGTAGCAGTTTCGTATTCCCAAACGTATACTCCACCAGAGGCAGATGCCATTTTCAAATCGAAAAACTGGAAAGAAACTGTAAAAGCATATACGTGGCTTATTGAAAATTCTAAAGCACCCCGGCCGGGTGTCGCCTGGTACAGGATAGCTGTAGTTAATTATTCCCTCAATGATTTTACAAGTGCTATACCAGCTTTTAAAAGATCAATAGGCTTTTCCAATAATCCAGCAACGATGTATAACCTTGCTTGGACATTTAACAAGACTGGTTTAAAATACAGTTACTATACCTGGCTGCAAATGGCAATTGACAAGCGGTTTACCGCTTATGATGATATGGTAAAAGACGATGACCTGGCCTCTCTCCGAAATGAAGAACGATATAAAACATTTTTACAAAAAGTAAAAATCATAGCTTATCCCTGTTCTGCATCACCCGAATACCGGCAGTTTGATTTTTGGATTGGTGAATGGAATGTGACGGATACCAAAACAGGCAACCTTGTCGGTAAAAGCAAAATAGAATTATTACTTGGTGAATGTGTGATCATGGAAAACTGGCAACCCATATCCGGTGTAGCCGGTAAGAGTTTTAATATATACAATGTTGCCGAAAAAAAATGGCGGCAAACTTATGTTGATGCATCCGGTAGTTTGCTGGAATTTTATGATGGGGAATATCAGGATGGTAAAATGCAATTTAAAATGAAACCAGGCTCAGATAATGCAATGCACAGGCTTAGTTTTTTTAAAATAAGTGATAAAGAAGTAAGGCAGTTGGGAGAAATGTCAAAAGATAATGGAGCAAGCTGGCAGGCGGAATATGATTTGACTTATAATAAAAATCTAAAAATGAAAAACACTATTATTATTTTTCTTTTCTTACTTGTTTTTATTAGTTCCGATAGCAAGGCACAATTGCCAATGGGAAAATATAGCGTTGGGTTTAAGTATTTTTTTGAAAATGATTATACCCGATCCTTTGGCAAATCTGTTAATGGAGAATTTCATCCAAGGCCAATGCAAATAAATGTCTGGTATCCTTCCTCAGCAATCTCAACGAAAACAATGACTCTTTCAGACTATAGTAATTTATATCCTTACCAGCTCAATTTTTCTAAAAAGAGCAAGCAGGAAATGGACACTAATACTTCTTTATGGAAAGATATGTTTTCGGGAAAAGGAATTAAGAGTACAGATTCCCTTCTCAAAAGTAAAACCAATGCTTTACTCAATGCCATACCTGCAAAAAGTAAACACCCTGTTGTAATTTACATCCCTGGCGCTGGAGGTGAGGGATTTGAAAATTTTGTTTTGTGTGAATATCTTGCCAGTAATGGTTTTGTAGTTATTTCCTTTCCTTCATTCGGGGCATTCGATAGTAAAATTTCAATTTATCCAATAGGCATTGAATCCCAGGTTGCTGATATTAATTTTCTATACGGATACATAAGCAAATTGAATTTTGCTGACAAAACTAATGTAAGCCTGATGGGGTTTAGCATGGGTGGTTTAACAACTCTTATTTTCTCCATGCGGAAATTGGAAACATTTAAATCGGTTATCTGTATGGATGGTTCTATAAGAAGCTGGTACAACACAGCCATACATATACCGGGGTTCAACTCTAATAAATTCAAAACGCCGTTTCTCTTATTTTCCTCTGGTGGCGAAGATTGGACAGATACATCATTTATTAACAGCATAAGATTTGCTGACAGGTACCTGGTAAAGATTGATTCCTTTAATCATCTTGATTTTACATCGTATAATTATTTTGGAAATAATCCTCTTAAAAGGAAAATTTATGAAAATAGTTGCCTGCTTATAAAAGACTTCCTTGAACAAACTACAAAGAATACTGTACCTGTTTTGGGAGAATTCAGTGAAAATCAAATGAAATTAACATCACAATATTCCGAAAAAATTAAGCCAGTTTCTGAAATTGAATTTAAAGAAATGATAGGAACAAAAGGCATTGAAGAAGCAAAGAAATTCTATTATACAATTAAGGTCATTGACTCGTCAGTAAAGCTGTTTGACGAAAACGAGTTTATTGTGCTTGCGTTCGACTATTTTAATAATAAGCAAAAGCCGGTAGAATCTATTGAGCTAATGAAACTGGTAGTAGATGCTTATCCTTTATCGTACGTCGCCGTTGCAAGGTTGGCAAGAATTTATGAAAAAAATAAAGACAGTAAAAATGCAGCTCTCTTTTTCAACAAAGCATTACAGATGGCTGAAAAAATTGACAATAAAACACCCGATATTATTGATGATATTGAGTATTATAAAGAAAGGGTTAAAGCAAATGGAGAGTAAGCAAGCTGGTTTTGAAAAAATGAATTAACGGAACTTACATTCTTTAAAAGCTGAGCATGATTTAAGCTACTAGAAATAAGTCCTCTAATTTGAAATAAAAAATCTATGTATAATTTTAAAGGAAAAGTTGCAATAGTAACGGGTGGTGCCTCAGGTATAGGAAAAGCGGCAGCACTTAAATTTGCCGAATGCGGTGCTGCCGTTGCAATTTTGGACATTAATAGCAATGATGCGGATGATATAATTTCTGAACTGAAAAAAATAGGCAGCGATACTCTTTTTGTAAAATGCGATGTTGCCAATGAAGACAGTGTTCGGAAAGCTATTGAAGCGGTGATCCATAAATATGGCAGGCTGGATTTTGCTTACAATAATGCCGGCATAGGTGGCGAATTTGCCAAAGTAGAAAATTATCCAACAGCAGATTGGGACAAAGTAATAGCGGTAAATTTAAAAGGCGTTTTTCTTTGTATGCAACATGAAATACCGCATATACTGAAGCAGGGCGGTGCTATTGTAAATTGTGCTTCGGTTTTAAGTACTGTTTGTTACGAAAATGATTCGGCTTATGTTGCTTCAAAGTTTGGGGTACTGGGCCTTACCAAAAATGCAGCACTGGAATATGCCAATACCGGTTTACGCATCAATGCAATCAGCCCCGGCTTTACTTACACGCCTATGATCTTTAAAACTGATGCTGATAAAATTAAAGGGCTCGAAAATAAACACCCCGCCGGCCGTTTAGCCAAGCCTGAAGAAATTGCTGAGGCAGTAATGTGGCTTTGTTCTGATGCATCATCATTTGCTATCGGTTTAAACCTGGTGATGGACGGAGGATACACATTAATTTAAAATTAGCGAACAATCAAAGGATCTTATCTCTGTCATTCATCTCATGTTTTTGTCGTTCATCTATTTTCTGTTACAATTCCTTTCCGTTTAAGTAAAATAGTATGTTTCTAATACTTAAACGAATACATTCGTATTTTGCTGTATTCTCTTCATCTAAAATAAAAGCACAATGAAATTTTTAATAACCGGATTAACAGCAATTTTGCCTGGCTACGGCATGTTTCAATAATTCAGTAAACAGCCAACTACGTGGCAATTCAATTGTGGCAGCTAATGACACCTGCAAAAAAATAGACGAATACTTATCACAAATTGAAAAAGAAAAAAACTTTTCGGGTGGTTTGTTAATTATTAAAAACGGAGAAAAGATATTTAGTAAAGGGTACGGTTGGGCCAATAAAGAAAATAAGATTCCTTTTACCTCTTCTACACTGGCATCAATGGGCAGTATAACCAAAGCCTTTACTGCTGCAGGCATTATGAAATTGGTTGAGCAGGGCAAACTTTCCGTAGATGACCCGCTGCAAAAATTTTTACCCAATGTTCCTGGCGATAAAGCAAACATTACTATTCATCAAATGCTCACTCATTCATCAGGCTTTCATGAATTTTTACAAAATGATGGTGGCGACTATGAAAAAATTGAAACTGCGGCATTTTTGAAAAGAGCATTCGGTGAGCCACTGTCTTTTAAGCCCGGGGAAAAAGCAGTTTACACAAATGTTGGTATGAGTGTTCTTGGAATTATTATTGAGCAGGTTTCCGGAATGAGTTACGAATCTTTTTTAAAGAAAAATTTATTTGACCCAATTGGTATTGCTGGTATCGGTTATCATACTCCTGTTTCTAAAACTGATACCGTTGCACATGGTTATCAAAACGGAAAAGACTGGGGAACCATTCCGCTACATATTGCTGCTGTTGGTAATGAACCCTATTGGAATTTAAAAGCAAATGGTGGCTTGGAAGTTTCGCTGGATGACATGACCATATGGGCAAATGCCTTTACAAATAATACCATTTTAAAAAAAGAGATCATCGAGAAAATGTTTAGTCCACAAATAGTAGAAGAAGGTACAAATGGGAGTTACTCGTTTGGATATGGTTGCAATATCGTTAAAAGCAGGAGAAATACAAAAATGATCGATAATGGTGGCAGTAACGGAATTTATTTTGCCCGTATGATCCGTTTGCCTGAAGAAAGGCTGGTTTTTTATATGGTTACCAATGAAAGTTCAATCAATACCAATATGGTTTTACCCAATGTTACGCAACTGTATTTTACAGGTAAGATTATACAGGATGCTGTAGATAACAAACCAAAATTTGAAAGCCAAATGGCAGGTAAAATTTACCAGGTACTTACAGTAAACAAACCAACTGATTTAGGTGAAGCCCTCAAAAAAGAAAATATAGCAGTTGATGATGACATGATATTATTGGATGTAGGAAAACGGTTAATAGCCGAAAACAAAATTGATGAAGCTTTTTCGCTGTATCTATATTATACAAAAACTTTTCCCAACATTATCGTTTCGTGGAACGACCTGGGCGATTTGTATCAAATGAAAAATAATAAAACAGAAGCAATAAAATGTTATCAGCAGGCATTAAAACTGCGGCCGGGAAATGAAAGAGCAAAAGAAAACCTGGATAGCCTTCTTAAAAAATAGCTTGAGTAAAGCGATCATATTTATGAAAACATTCAAAAGTAAATGCATCCTGTTTCCATGTATATCAGCTTCAGGTTTTCTATCTTTCTACATTGCTCCCGCCGTCGTAGCGAAAAGAGTTTCGTATAACTTATAAGTATTGATATTCCTGTTTTGATTTTGATATGTATGTCAATTATTTTTTTTCTCCTTGTAATAATTATTGATCCTTGGCTTTAAAAAGTAATTTTCAAATGCCCAATTCTTTGCCGGGTCGGTTCCTGCAAACTTTTTCCGGTAAACTTCCATGTCAATTTTAGCGGCTGTTTCCTGCCGGGTATAACCCTTTTTGAAACACTCCTGTATTTTCTGATCGGCTGCTTCCAGGAGATTTATCATATCATTGATGTAGTTCTTATTCCTGAGTATTTCCCCATGACCCGGCACAATGATTTTCACATAGTTCATTTCTCTTATCCGCTTTAAAATATTTATCCAATCATTATGAACAGTATTAAATGCATAGGG
>JBDUCK010000244.1:0-5363 GCA_040003485.1 Ferruginibacter sp.
GGGTGGGCTCTACATTCCACATGTCAAACTGAAAGATGGCTTTTGATACCGGCGAGCCTGCATAGGTTTCGTAAGGGCCTTCTGCAATGGCCAGGTCTTTACTGGCCGTCATGGCAGCAAAATAGATAGTCTCAAAAATTTCTTTGTTCAGTTGCTTTGCTTCATCACACTCAAAAGCTAACCGCAGTAAAATAAATACATCGGCCAGGCCCTGCACCCCAAGGCCGATAGGGCGGTGGCGCAGGTTGCTTTTTTCTGCTTCCGGCACGGGGTAATAATTATTGTCAATTATTTTATTAAGATTAAGCGCTGCCTGGTAAGTGACTTCGTATAATTTTTCATGATCAAACCGGCCATTGATAACAAAACGTGGCAAGGCCAGCGAGGCTAAATTACACACGGCTATTTCATCCGGTGATGTGTATTCCATTATCTCGGTACAGAGATTGGAACTTTTTATGGTGCCGAGATTCTGCTGGTTGCTCTTGCTGTTGGCCGCATCTTTATACAATAGATAGGGTGTGCCCGTTTCTATCTGTGCATCTAAAATAGCAAACCATAATTCCTGTGCCTTAATGGTTTTTCGTGCTTTGCCTTTTGCCTCGTAGCTGGTATATAATTTTTCAAATTCTTCGCCGTAGCAATCCTGCAGGCCGGGGCATTCGTTGGGGCAAAATAAACTCCAGTCGGCATCGGCTTCTACCCGTTTCATAAACAGGTCGCAGATCCATAAAGCATAAAATAAATCCCTGGCCCGCATTTCTTCTTTACCATGATTTTTGCGCAGGTCTAAAAAATCAAACACATCTGCATGCCATGGCTCTAAATAAATAGCGAATGCACCTTTGCGTTTTCCGCCGCCCTGGTCCACATAGCGGGCGGTATCGTTAAATACTTTGAGCATGGGAATAATGCCATTGCTGGTACCGTTTGTGCCGCCGATATAACTGCCGGTTGCTCTTATATTATGTATGGCTAACCCAATGCCACCGGCACTTTGAGAGATCTTGGCTGTTTGCTTTAAAGTATCATAAATGCCTTCGATGCTGTCATCCTTCATGGTTAATAAAAAGCAGGAACTCATCTGCGGCTTTGGTGTGCCTGCATTAAAAAGTGTTGGCGTGGCATGGGTAAACCAGCGCTCACTCATGAGATGATAGGTTTTAATGGCGGCTTCAATATCATGCTTATGAATACCGATGGCCACCCGCATATACATGTGTTGTGGACGCTCTGCAATTTTGCCATTCAGTTTCAGCAGGTAAGCTTTTTCAAGTGTTTTAAAACCGAAATAATCAAAGCAGTAATCCCGGTCGTAAATAATAGTGCTGTCTAACAGTGCCGCATTTTCTGCAATGATGGCTGCTACATCATCTGCCAGCAAGGGAAGATATTTTCCGGTTCTGCTGTCGTGGTATTCGTACAACAGCTTCATGGTTTGCGAAAAACATTTGATGGTATTTTTATGCAGGTTACTCACGGCAATGCGGCTGGCAAGCTGGGCATAGTCCGGGTGTTTTACGGTAAGTGAGGCGGCAGTTTCTGCAGCAAGGTTATCCAGTTCGGTGGTGGTAACGCCATCGTACAGACCTTCGATAACTTTTTTGGCCACATCCACGGGATTGACAAAACGCCTGTCCAGCCCATAGCTGAGCTTTTCAATGCGTGCAGTTATTTTATCAAATTTTACAGTTTCGTGTTTGCCGTCACGCTTGATCACTTGCATGTTGTTATATATTTTAATGGGTTAGTAGTATTTTTTTACCACAGAGTTTAGGAGAGTTAAAAATTTTCATCAGTTGTTTTACCACAGAGTTTCATAGAGTTAAGAATATTGAGTTTCACAGAAAAAACCATTTTAACTCTGTGAAAAAAACTCTTTTTCCTCTGTGGTAATATTTAAAAATCCTCATCCACCGAAAACGCCTGTTCTTTATTTCCGCTTATCACGCCTGATTTTTGATAATCACCTACACGCTTTTCAAAGAAATTTGTTTTGCCTTCCAGCGAAATCATTTCCATAAAATCAAAAGGATTGGTTGCATTAAACATTTTTGGATAGCCCAATTCTTTCAGCCAGCGGTCTGCGACAAACTCTATATATTGTTTCATCAGGTCTGCATTCATACCGATGAGTTTTACCGGCAGCGCTTCGCTGATAAATTCTTTTTCAATTTCTACGGCCTCGGCAATAATGCCATACACTTCTTCCTGGCTTAGCTGGTTGCTGAGCATGCTGTAGAGCAGGCAGGCAAATTCGCAGTGCAGGCCTTCATCACGGCTGATAAGTTCGTTGCTAAATGTAAGGCCGGGCATTAGGCCTCTTTTCTTTAACCAGAAAATAGAACAGAAACTTCCGCTGAAAAAAATACCTTCCACGGCAGCAAAAGCCACCAGCCTTTCTGCAAATGTTCCGTTGTCTATCCAGCGCAATGCCCACTCGGCTTTTTTCTTTACTGCAGGCACGGTATCAATCGCATGAAACAAACGATCTTTTTCTGCCGGGTCTTTTATGTATGTGTCAATTAAAAGTGCGTATGTTTCGCTGTGTATATTTTCCATCATTATCTGGAAGCCATAAAAACAACGGGCTTCCGGCAGTTGCACTTCGCTCATAAAATTTACCGCCAGGTTTTCATTTACAATTCCATCGCTGGCTGCAAAAAATGCAAGTATATGGGAGATGAAATGGCGTTCGCCGTCATTAAGATTATTCCAGTCTTTCATGTCGCTGCTCAGGTCTATTTCTTCTGCCGTCCAGAAGCTGGCTTCATGTTTTTTATACTGCTCCCAAATTTTGGGATATTTAATGGGGAGAATAACAAAGCGGTCTTTGTTTTCTTTTAATAAAATTTCATCCTGGTTCTGCATCGTTATGTATTTATGCCAATTTTTTTATTTGCAGACAGGGGGCCGGACTGATTACAAAGGAAGAGATTTCCAGTATGTATCCAGTTTCAAGCCTTTCACCCGAAGCGTTACAACTTATTTTTTATTTATGGCAGGTCTTCTGACTTTCCCATTTTTCTGAGCCTTCCCATTGTGTTCCGGTTAAAAAGCAGAACAGTAACAGTGGCGGTTGGTATTCAGAAAATAATTCCGCTTTTCAGCGGAAGGGATCTACAGCTACGGGGATAGTTTCGGATTTACACCGGATTCCCTTTTAATGCTTCAACAGATTATTGTTGCGGTTACCATAAATACTGCACAACATTACCATTCAATGTTAAATAATTGTAAAGTAATTATTCACTTATTGTTGATAAAAAATTGCAACGCAGCAGGGCTGTGCATCCTGTAAAATATCTACCGATTTTGTGGAGAATGTTGATAAATAAAATTGCCTGCAATAGGATTATAGGTAAGGCCGTACCAGCAGTACAGTTGAGGGAGAAAATGTTTTTGAAACCTGGTAAAAAGTAAATTATATGAAGATTTTATTTAAGACATGTTTGGCGCAGCTTCGCAGATTTAGTTTGTAAAACTGCGGACAATAAAAATATTGTGATCGTCAAAATATAATTCCTTGTTTTATTTCCGGATAACCTGCGAATCAGCGGCAAATTTATTGCTGCAGTAACCGGCGAATTTACGGCACGCTTATTCTTTTAAATCAATGATGATCTTAGCATTTTTTTGTTCGGTTGAGGAAATGAAAACTTCTTTCCTGAAATCTTTTGCGGTTACAATCATCAGCGAAGTATTGGGTGGAATGCTGCCGAGGTTATCTGCCACCATTACAATTTCATGATGCGGATGTTGGGCATCAACCGCAATGTGCAGCCGCACGGCTTTTTCGGATATCCCTGCCCGTGAGACGATCAATTCATTGTTGTGATAGATGCTGACAGTATCGCCATCTATAATTCCATTATCGTATAATTCAATCAGCACTTCACCGGCAGGTATTTCAATTTCTTTTATCACGGGATTCTGCCGTGCCCTTATCCGCTCGGGGATGGGAAGGGTAAGTGGTTTTATTTTTACCGGCATTATTGCTGGCAGGCTATCCCGCTTTGAAGGCATGGCAGTGCTGTTCTTTTTCAGTGGCGGCGCTACCGGTTTTTTTTCGGGGTTGATGGGTTTTGTGACAGGGGTTTCCGGTTTTTTTTGTATGGTTAGTGCTGGTTTTATTTCCGGCTCCGGCGGATAGCACTGGCGGATGGTTATATCATCCAGGGCAAAATCATTTCCACAACCGCCAGGAATATGATTTATCATTTTTAAAACGAGCGTTGTTGTTTCTGCTGGGGTAGTAAAAAAGCCGTAATATCTTTTCCATATGGGTACATCGGCCTGTGTTACCACGCCGGTATTAAACTCCGTCAGTTGCTTGCCATCGGTGGTTTCTAATATGATGCTTATCTGTGGAGGGATTGGCGTGCAGCCACTATGCAGTTTGCAAAGGTTCATCATCCAAACGCCTAATTCATAATTGGTATTTGGCCTGAAGCCATTTAAGATCGTTATAAAAAACATACCTGACCTGTTTGCAGAATTTACAAACATCATTTTACCGTCTCCATCACCAGGCGTATGATCTTCTGTGAGGGTGAGCCAGTCCTTATTAAAGCAATCTGCGGTATGGGATTGAAAGGCATAAAAGCCATCATTGGGGCAGGTAGAATTGTCCAGCCGGTATTCTTTCAGCATATTCAGGTTAAAGAATTGTGTTTTTGCGGCAGAGCCAAAATCAATATTAAATAAACTGTCTTTAAAAACACAGGCATATAATTGTGCGGATGAACTAACAGTAAAACCAAGACAGCTCAAAAGAAAAAATATTTTTTTACCGGTTTTTATGATGTGTTTCATGGGGATAGAAATTTTTAAGCAGTAACCCGTTTGCCCGTGCTCATCCCTTTTGCAATTGCTATAAATAGAAGAGAGATCACTAAAAATACAAGTGTAAGGCCCCCTGCATTTAAAAGTGCTTTATTCAGCCCCAGTTGATTGACATCAATAAAAGGGTAGGGGTAAAAGCCGGAAAAACTTCCCCGTATCAATACCAATACAGTGTAAGCAAATGGATAGATAAGCCACGGAAATACCTGGCGCCATTGTAAAGAATTTTTTGGTACAAAGAGAAACCAATACAATAAAAATAATACCGGGATAACGGAATGCAATAATTCATCTACCGCTTTTTGCAACCCCTCGGGTGCCCATAAAAACCGCAGGATCAAATTGTACACAATGCCAACCACTAAAATATAAATGCAGATGGCTGTCTGTGTTTGTGGCCGGGAAAAAAAACGGCCCAATGCTGAAGTTGGGTTTACTAATAAAATGCTGCAGCAAATAGCAACAATAATATTTGTATCAATAGTAAAATAGCTGAAATAGCGGATGAGGATTTCCGG
>JBDUCK010000027.1:0-18141 GCA_040003485.1 Ferruginibacter sp.
TGCAATAAAGTTATTTAAAATATTTTTTTAAGGCTTATGTAATTCTTAAAATGGCCGCATCCTGTTTAAAACTAATTTATGCAATCCGTATTTACTGCTTGCACTCACACTAAAAATTACAGATCATGAAAAAAATTATTTTACTGCTGATCCCTGCACTTATTCTATTCGCAGCTTTTCGCAGCACTAAGCAAGTTAACATTACCGGCAATGCTACAGATGAAAAAGGCAATGCAGTTACTGCTACCGTTAAAGCGGGACAAAAAGCAACTACAACAGATGCAAAAGGTCACTACAGTATTTCCGTAAGTGAAAGAACAGCTTACCTGGAATTTTCTGCCTTAGGCTATACCACACAAAAAATAAAAATAGAGAAGCAAACGGAAATAAATGTAATAATGAAAGCCGCTTTAGAACCATTGGATGACGCCAAGGTAACTGAAAACAGGATTGAAAAAGAGAAAAAAGTATCAGGATATGTCACTTCTGCCAATGCTGATAAATCAACAGGATTTTATAAATCTTCCCCCTCGCCTTTATCACAATATGAGCAGGATTTTAATACCGAAGAATACAGCAACATTGCCGAAAATGGTTTTCATAAAGTTTCTGATGATCCGCTTTCTACTTTCTCTATTGATGTAGATGCTGCATCGTACAGTAATGTTCGTCGCTATCTCAACAACAATCAACTTCCTCCTGCAGGTGCAGTGCGTACCGAAGAAATGATCAACTATTTTAAATATCAATATCCACAACCAACGGGGAAAGATCCTTTTTCCATCAACACAGAAATAAGTGATTGCCCCTGGAACAAAGACAACAAACTGGTGTTGATAGGACTGCAGGGAAAAAATATTCCGGTGGAAAATTTACCAGCTTCTAACCTTGTTTTTTTAATTGATGTGTCAGGCTCAATGATGGATGAAAATAAACTACCACTGGTCCAGGCCTCTATGAAGTTGCTTACAGATCAACTACGGGAAAAAGATAAAATCTCAATTGTTGTATATGCCGGCAATGCGGGACTGGTACTACCTTCTACCGGCGGCAGCGACAAAATAAAAATTAAAACAGCCATTGATGCCCTGGAAGCTGGCGGCTCTACCGCAGGCGGTGCAGGCATAATGCTTGCCTACAAAACAGCTCAGGAAAATTATATGAAAGAGGGTAACAACCGAATTATCCTTTGCACAGACGGCGACTTTAATGTGGGCGCAAGCAGCGATGATGATATGGTGAGGTTGGTAGAAAAAGAACGGAACAAAGGAATTTTTCTTACTGTGCTTGGCTACGGCATGGGAAATTATAAAGACAATAAAATGGAACTGCTGGCAGACAAAGGAAACGGCAACCATGCCTACATCGACGGTATAAACGAAGCAAAAAAAGTGTTGGTAAATGAATTTGGCGGCACCTTATTCACCATTGCAAAAGATGTAAAACTTCAATTGGAATTTAACCCGGCAAAAGTAGCTGGCTACAGGCTGATCGGTTATGAGAACCGCCTGTTAAATAAAGAGGATTTTAATAATGATAAAAAAGATGCGGGCGAATTGGGCAGCGGCCACACCGTCACTGCATTGTATGAAATAATTCCTGCCGGTGTAAAATCTGATTTTTTAAAAACAGTGGATCCGTTGAAATATCAAAAAACAAAAAGGACAGAACCCTCTTCTTTTAATGAGGAGATACTTACCGTAAAGTTTCGCTACAAAGCACCCGATAAAGACAACAGCGAACTGATTGTTCATGCTGTTTTAGATGATGTGATTCCGATGAACAGCAGCTCAGAAAATTTCCGCTTTGCAACCGCAGTTTCTGGCTTTGCTATGCTGCTTCGCAATAGCGAATATAAAGGCAACAGCAGTTATACCCAGGTCTTAAGCATGGCAAATGCAGCCCTTGGAAATGATGCTGAAGGATATAGAAAAGAGTTCATAATGCTGGTAAAAAAAGCATCAGAACTGGAGAACAGTAAGGCGACAAGGTAAAGACCACGACGATATTTTATAGCTCCAGCTATTAATAATTTCTAAAAAATCTTTCTCAAAAAGGGAAAGATTTTTTATTTCATTCATGCCTTATCTTTTTTAAATGCTTCAATTTCATTTATAAAACCTTTTGCCTTGATAACGGTTGTCCATTCCGGACTGTTGAATAATATTTTAAACCACTTCTTATCCATGTTTTTATAATGAATGTTTTTGTAAAGCCACCAGGAGAAATATGCAAAAAGTAAAGCAATAGGTAAAGCAATGAACCAAAACGCTGGATCGCCACTGGTAGCCCATACCGGTGTAAAAAACCAGGTACAATAAAAAGGAGTTTGTAAAAAAAGAATACGTGGAATATTTAAAGTAGAAGATTGCAGCGCTGCAAGTTTTTCCTGTACAACAGTTATGCTTTCATTGTTATCTATTTGCTTTATCAAAATCACCTGCTTTATGTACATCACAATGCCAACTGTCGTTATAAGGGCAATCATCCCTACAGAAACAACAAAAGCTATTTTAGAAAATATCAGAGAATTCACAACAAGGAACAGTAAAAGCAGCACCCAGATAACACCTACAACAACCATCCATATTTTTATTGCTGCCAGTTTGTTCAGTTTCGATTTAGCTTTTTGTTTCTGTAGATCTTCAAAGCACTGCAAATTTAAAGCCCAGGATTGCATATTCAGAAATTTGGAATCTTCGAGTTTTTTATCGTAAGCCTGCCAGAGGCTTTGCAATTCATCTGTATTCATTTTATTAAATTTTAATAGTTGTAAATTTTTCTTTCAGGTTGTTTTTTATGCGGCTGATTTTTGTTGCCACATTGGTTTCTGTAATACCTAATATTTCTGCTATTTCGGTGTATGGCCTGGTTTCCAGGTAAAGGATCATCAATGCTTTATCCAGCTCTTTTAATTCACTGATGAATTTTTGCAGCAGGTTGATGTTTTCCTCCGTTTGTTTATTTTCATCGGGTTTATCTTCAATGTCAACGACATATTCAAAAGGAATAATAGCCGAGGCTTTTTTTTCTTTACGGTAAAAAGAGATTGCAACGTTCAGAGCAATACGATACATCCAGGTAGAGAATTTATAAGCTGCATTAAAGCTGTGCGCCGATTTCCAGAGTTGATAAATAATTTCCTGCACAAGGTCTTCCCTGTCATTTTTGTTTTGGCAGTAAGAGTTACTGATCTTGAAAATGATCCGCATGTTATCTTCTATCAGTTGCAGAAATGCTTTTTTATCTTCTTCGTTGTTCATTAACCTTTATAATGTTCTTTCATCATTATTCGCAGTAAGATTACGAAAATCACATTTTTGTAGAGAATCTTTTTACAGAAGGGGTTTTGTATACAGGGCGGCAAATATTTGTCTAAAGCATTTTTAAGCCATTTAAAAAAGCAATATAAGTTTCAAAGGCTTTTTGGTTAGGCTCATGTATGGTAATGCCGACACATTTATTTTTGCTGTTTATTTCAAAAGTAATCCCGGTAGCCACATCATCATAAATGTATACCGGGGTTTTATCAGCAGCATTATACAGTGCTGTTTTTTTTGCAGAAGGAAAATAATGAAGAACACTATCTAAAATACTGGTGACGCCAATCCTGTTTAGCGTCATAAAAAATGGGGAAGTTATTCTTATTTGTTTTACCCTGCTTGCTTCATTGGGCCCGCCCATATTGGTAACAAAATAAATAGTGGTAGAATATTTTGTGGAATCTTTTGCATTTGCCGAAGGCTTTGAAAACCAGGTTAACAATGCTTTTCCCATAGCTGCATCTCCTTCATCAGCTTTGCCCAATCTTTTATTTACGAGTGTTGCCTTTTCATTTAGTGTGGTAAGTCCAATACTTTTGCCCGGTATAAGTAAGCGGCTGGCAGAAACTTGTTCTACCTTGATAATTTGTTCATTTGACAGAGAATCATTTGAAATCACTTTAGTTTGAGGCAGGGAAGTGCTATCAGAAAATTCAGGTGTTTTCACCTGTACATTCTTGCAGGAGGTAAACAAAAATATTGCGGCTATATTTAAAAGATGCTTCATAAATATTGGTTTCTTTAATTACAATCCAATTAAAAGCGAATGCCATGCCTCATTTATTTTCTTTAAAATAATTAACTGGCATGGACTATGCAAGTATCATATAAAATAATAATTTATGAATATTATATTTAGAATCTGCATTATTGCAATGGCTATTGTTTCCGCTACCAGCTGTAAAAATAATACCCAGCCCAAGGTGCTTGTTTTTACAGAGCAGGACAGTAAAAAAGTGATAGAAAGGGAAATAAGTAGTTGGGAATTTGCAAAAACACGAAACCTGCCGGCTTTAAGAGAGGTATTGGCAGATGATTATGTTGGTTTTTTTGGAACAAATATTATGCATCCCAACGATGTGGTAAAACTTTTTCAAAACAGTATTGTCCGCTCCTATCATCTATCAAACATAAGGGTGCAGCCCGTTACAGATAATGTAGCCATTGTTTATTACGAATTAAACCAGGATATTATTGATGCAAGCGGCGATACCTGGACACCCCATGTAGCTTCTGCAGCTACCTATGTTAAACGGAACGGAGTATGGCACACTGTTTTTTACCAGGAGACTGTGATAAATAATTAAATATTTTGATCGGCTTTTTTCAACTGAAATACTTTTAAAAAATAAAAACCTTTTAGCGGTATACTGTAGGGCTTATGATTGTGTTAACTTAAATAGATTTAATTTCCCAATTGAATTACTGTTACCGGTTATGAATAAAATGCCTGCAGCTGTTTTTATTGTGTGTAGTTGTTTTTTACTGTCTTGTGCGGCAAGCAAAAAAAATTATTCTCCATTAAAAAAATATCCTGTACAAATATTACAACAGGATTATACCTTGCTGAAAAATATTCTTCAGCAAAAGCATCCGTCTATTTATTGGTACACACCCAAAGACAGTATGAACGGGTATTTTATCCAATATTATAACGCCATTACAGATAGTATGACGGAGCAGCAATTTGCCTGGCATATACTGGCACCCCTGGTAGATAAACTACGCTGTGGACATACCAGTGTAAGTATGAGTAAGGCTTACACAAAATGGGCCGGGGGAAAACGCCTTCCCTCTTTTCCGCTTTACATGAAAGTTTGGAACGATACGATGGCAGTAACGGCAAACCTTAATCGCCATGATAGTATTTTTAAAAGAGGTACTTTAATTACAGCGGTAAACGGGGTAAGCAATTATGATCTTATTAAAAAAATATTTTCATACCTGCCCCAGGATGGCTATGCGGACAACGTAAATTACATAAGGCTCAGCGCTAACTTTCCTTATTATCACCGCAATATTTACGGACTAAGCGAAACATATAAAGTAAAGTATTTAGATAGTACCGGCCAGGAGAAAGAAGCCTTGCTCCCGCTTTATGTAGCCCCCAAAGATTCTGCAAGAAAAGACAGCCTGGCAAAAAAAGAAAGAAAGGATTTGCCGAGAGAAAGGAAAATTTTGCAGTACCGGTCAATGGAGGTAGACAGTAGTGGAAAATTTGCTGTAATGACTTTAAATAGTTTTTCCAATGGACACCTGCGTCGTTTTTTTAAATCGTCTTTTAAAAAATTAAGAAAAGAAAATATTAATAACCTGGTGCTGGATATAAGGAGTAATGGCGGGGGAAGGGTTGGTTTATCCACTTTGCTTACCAGGTATATAACCCGGCGGCCTTTTAAGGTAGCGGATACCTTATTTGCTGTATCAAAAAATTTAGCACCTTACACAAAATATATAAAAGGGAAATTCCTTAATAATATTGAGTTGGCTTTTATTACCCGTAAAAAAGCAGACGGGCTTTATCACCTGCGCCATTTAGAAAAAAAATTATATCAGCCCAAACAAAACAATCATTATAGTGGCGGTGTCTATGTGCTTACCAATGGCCCCACATTTTCAGCGTCGGCATTATTTTGCAACGCCGTGAAAGGCCAGCCGGGAATTTTATTGGCAGGAGAAGAAACCGGTGGCGGCTGGTATGGGAATGATGGCATCATGATACCGGATATAGTTTTGCCTAATACACATTTAAAAGTGCGGCTTCCTTTGTTCCGGCTGGTGCAGTATAATCATGTGGCCATAAAAGGCAGTGGCGTAATTCCTGATATTTATATTGGCACCAACTATGAGGCGTTGATAAAAGGAGAAGATAAAAAAATGCAGGTGGTAAAAGAAATGATTATGCACAGAATCGTGGATAAATAAGATTAAAAAGATTACACTGATTTAATGTAAAGTTTAAAATGATTAAACTACAAACGCACAGCATTTATCAATTCGTGTAATAAATTGGTGGCGTTCCTATAAACCAATTTTAAAGTCATCGGCATCTTTCCAGAAAGGGAATTTTGTGCGGACCTGTTCTTCATGATCTTTCTCCAGTGTGATGGTAAAAATATCTTCATCATCTGCCATGTGGTAAAGAACTTCTCCCAACGGGTCTATCAGCATTGAGTTGCCGCTGTGGTAAATATCATTGCCATCTTTTCCTACCCGGTTTACCCCTGCTACATAACATTGGTTTTCTATAGCTCTTGCACAAAGCAAAGTTTTCCATGCGTGGCTGCGACGTTCCGGCCAGTTGGCTACATAAAGGAGTAAATCATATTCAGGCTCTTTCATGGTTTCTCGTTCTGCCGTAGCGGTACTCACCTGTTGCCTTGCCCAAACCGGAAAACGCAGATCGTAACAAACCTGCAGGTTTATTTTCCAGCCCTTTACCTGCGCAATAAGTCTTTTATTTCCGGCAGTATAATGCTGGTGTTCATTTGCAAAAGCAAAAAGATGGCGCTTATCATAATAGCCATATTTTCCATTGGGCAGCATCCATATTAGCCGGTTATAATATTTTTTATCTTCTTCTATAATTACGCTGCCCGTAAGTACTATACCATTTTTTGCAGACACTTCCTGCATCCATTCAATGGTTGGGCCATCCATGGTTTCTGCCAGCATTGAAGCGTTCATGCTAAAGCCTGTACTGAACATTTCCGGCAGCACCACTATTTCTGTTTTTTGCGGAATGCTGTTAATTTTTTCTTCCAGCATACGCAGGTTGGCCTGTTTATTTTCCCAAAATAAATTGGTTTGTATAGTGGTAATGCTGAGTGAGGACATGCATTTGAAAATTAGATATCAAAAATAATGATTTTGTCTAACATGATTTTGAAAGGTAAAAAACTGAAGAAATTCTTACACCAATATCATATCGCTGTACGAAACAGCCAGGTAATCTTCTTTTTTTATATCAAAAAAATCTGCATAGTAGTTACATTGATTGGTTAGTTTTTCCAAGCCAATGGCATCATCTGTATCAATAGCCTCCACTTCTAAAAATGTTCCCAGGCCGGCTACCTGGTCAAAATGAAATTTCACATTATCAATAAAATAAATGCGGCGGCGTTTATCTACTATCACTTTTACGCCTTGGGTTGCTACAAGAATTTCTTTCAGGGTTCTGTCCGGCTCATGTTGATACAACAGGATATGTGATTGCTTGCTGCCGGGAGTATTTTCTCTTTCGTAATAAATAAGTGCGTTTTCAATATTCCCTTCCCGAAGCTTTAACCGTCCTTTTACTGTATTAAAATAAGTATCTACCTGGTGATCTTCACCTTTAAAGAAGGGATTTAATTCTTTTAATTTGTTTTCCAGCAAGGCCAGGTCATTTGCCCGGGCTTTAAATTCTACATTTAGGTGCGCCATTATAATTTTTTTTGCCACGAATGTCACGAAGAAACACGAATGAAAAGCAACGGCTTTTTATCATCACATCCACGTCTCTATCAAACCGAATTTTATTTGATGAAGTACACAAAGAAAAGAGGAATTCAAATAAAAGCCGTTTTTATCTGCTATATCCCTGCCCGTTCCGTTAAGGCGGGCGTGTCATCAGTGTTTCCATCACCGCAGCCGATTGCCATAAAAAAGAAAAAAAATGTTTTATTATTCAAAATCTGCGTATTATTGCATTGGAAAAGGTTGAGAAGATTATCCTAAGTCTAATTACTTCAGCATTACAACCACTTCCATCGAACCAATTTTCAACTACAATTTTACAGTCAACACAGCGGAACTTTTTTGAAACATCGATTTTCTCATATTTTATGCAAGATATAATACAACTGAACGAACTCCTCGTTCCTGAACTGCTTGATATAGCAGAAGAACTTGGTATTCCCCAAGCAAAAAAATTAAATAAGCAGGACCTGGTTGCTAAAATCCTGGATAAACAAGCCGATATGACAGCAGAAAACAAAAGCCCTGAAGGCGAAAAACCCAAACGCAAACGCATTGCAAAAGCCGACCCATCCGATATTGCTGAAGTGGCCGAAGTAAAGCAGCAGGAAATGCATAAAAAAGATGCAAGTGCCCCCAAACCCAAAAGAACAGATTTTGAAAAAAAGCCGGTAAAAAAGCCACCGGTGGAGGTAAAGCGTAATGAAGAAGAAGAAGAGGATCTGCAACCAATCACCGATCAGCAAACTACCCTCCCCGCTGCCATAGCACAAATGCTGCATGAAGAAGATATACAGCAGCCCGAAGTACAGATGGAAGAAGCTTCTCAACCAAACTACCAGAACAGGCCGCAACAGCCGCCACGACGGGAACAACCCGTTTTTAATATTGAATTTGATGGCGTGGTTTTAGGCGAAGGTGTATTGGAAATGATGCCTGATGGTTATGGTTTCCTGCGCAGCAGCGATTACAATTATCTCTCTTCCCCCGATGATATTTATGTATCACCCTCACAGATAAAATTATTTGGATTAAAAACCGGTGATACTGTTTACGGCTCTGTTCGCCCGCCAAAAGAAGGCGAAAAATATTTTGCTTTATTAAAAGTAGAAACCATTAACGGCAAAAGCCCGGAAGAAGTGAGGGACCGTGTACCCTTTGATTATTTAACGCCGTTGTTCCCTTTTGAAAAATTAAATCTTACCACCAGGTCAGATAATTACAGTACCCGTATAATGGATCTGTTTACGCCCATCGGTAAAGGGCAGCGTGGCTTAATAGTAGCCCAGCCAAAAACCGGTAAAACCATGTTGCTGAAAGAACTGGCCAATGCTATTGCAGAAAACCATCCGGAATGTTACCTGATGATTGTGCTGGTAGATGAAAGGCCGGAAGAGGTGACTGACATGGAACGCAGCGTAAAAGCAGAAGTTATTGCCAGCACTTTTGATGAGCCTGCAGAGAAACACGTAAAGGTTAGCACCATTGCATTACAAAAAGCCAAGCGCCTGGTAGAGTGTGGCCACGATGTGGTAATTTTATTAGATAGTATTACCCGTTTGGCAAGAGCACATAATACTGTAGCACCAAGCAGTGGTAAGGTTTTGAGTGGTGGTGTAGAAGCCAATGCTATGCAGAAGCCAAAACAATTTTTTGGTGCGGCACGTAAAATAGAAAATGGTGGCTCACTTACTATTATTGCTACAGCGCTGGTAGATACGGGCAGTAAAATGGACGAAGTAATTTTTGAAGAATTTAAAGGAACAGGTAATATGGAACTGCAGTTAGAGCGTAAATTATCTAACCGCCGTATTTATCCTGCTATAGATATTGTTGCATCTTCTACCCGCCGGGATGATCTGTTACTGGATAAAGACACCTTTCAGCGTATGTGGATTTTGCGTAAGCACATGGCCGATATGAACCCCGAAGAAGCATTGAATACTTTGCTTAAAAACATGAAAGGCACAAAAGATAATGCAGAGTTTTTAATAAGCATGAACGGGTAAAAATGAACCAGCCTTATAATGAATTAAAGCCGCTTTATAGAAGCGGCTTTTTATTTTTGGGTACCCGGCAGCTGTCCTCTGGGGAACATCGCTGCGTCGCACTCTTGTACCGCATACCATTATTGAACTTATCTCAGCGTATGTTACCTGCAATTGCACATCAAAGATTTATAACTTATCTTTTATTATTAATTTCATAAATTTAGCATCATGCTACATTATAAATATTTTAAATTAATAATCGCGTTTTTATTGCCGCTACAATTACTGGCACAGGATATCACCGGCATTTGGAAAGGAGAATTTTATGTGGACTCCACAAAAAAAACATATCCGTTTCAATTATCTATAAGTGAAAATAAAGGCAAGCTTACCGGGTATTCCCGTATTGCTTTTGATGAAGACGGCATATCACAGGTTGTTTACCGGGACCATTACATTTCCCGCCAGGATGATAAAATAATTGTAGAAGATAAAAAGGAATTAACGAACGCTTCTACCATATCCCAGCCCAAACAAGTTAAAAAAAAAATGGTGCTTATTTTAACCACCCAGGATAGCTTAATGGTGCTTAAAGGCGATTGGAGCACCAATAAAACCCGTCGGTTTTTATCAGCCAGTGGTTCAGCCAAAGTGCAAAGAAAAGTAGATTTTAAAGCAACAGAATTATTTAAAAAATTAGATGAGCTTAAGCTTGCAGATGAATTATCTTTTAATAAACCTCAAAAAAAGCCAGAAGCTGTGGAACCGGAGATTATTACAGCAGCACCCTCACCTGTAGCAAAAATTGCAACACCGGAAAAGCCAAAAGAGGTTGTAGTAAATAGTCCACAGAAACAAAAAGAACCTGATATTAAACCGGAAATAAAAGTACCTGCACCAGCAGTGGTTAAAGCGGTACCTGTACTTAAACCTAAAGTACCCGTTATAGCAAAAGTGGAAAAGAGCCCGCTGCCCGTCACTAAAATTCCGGCCGCTAAACCTGCCGTAAAATCCCCACCCATAGCAGTAGCGAAGTCTGTTACTCCAAAACCTGTAACAGTTGCCACGGTGGAAAAAAAACCAGCACCGGTAATGGCAGTACCAGTAATAAAAAATGCTGCGCTTGAAGTATCAAAGAGAACAAACAGTTCTATACAATCTTTATTTTATAAATCTGATAGCCTGCAACTTACTTTATATGATAATGGCGAAATAGATGGTGATACCGTAAGTGTATTGCTTAATGGAAAAGTAATTATCGCCAGGCAGGGGCTTACTTTAAAGCCAAATGTTTATACCATTTATTTTGATAGCAATACGCCTGATTCCATGATGCTGGTGATGTATGCCGAAAACCTGGGGAGCATCCCTCCCAATACCGGCCTGCTTGTGGTACACGATGCCCAAGCCGTGTATGAAGTAAGGTTTAGCGCCGATCTGAAAAACAATGCCGCAATTATTTTACGGCGAAAAAAAGATGAATAAAATTTAATACGCTGCAGTTAACTTACTTCATGCTGCGATAAATACTTTACAAAAAACATAATAGTTCCGGCAATCAACATGCAGCAACCACCCAACAACATAATGTAAATAGTTTGGCCTTTTAAAAAATGACTGTTGATAGACCCAAATAAAAAGGCAGCAGTTATTTGGGGTATCACCACAGAAAAATTAAAAATGGCAAAATAATTCGTCATCTTTTCTTCGGGCGCTATACTACTGATAATGCTATAAGGCACGGTAGAAATACTGCTCCAGGCAATGCCGATAAATGCAAATGAAAACAATAACCCGTATTTATTTTTTATAAAAAAAATCAGCAACAAACCCATACCGCCTGCCAGTAAGGCAAAGGCGTGTAATCTTTCTTTGGTTATAGTTTTTAATAATCTGGGAATAATAAAAGCAAGTAATGCTGCAAGGGTACTGTAAAAAGCAAAACAAATTCCTACCCAGGTTGTGCCGCTTTCAAACAACGGACTTTCTGCATTGGTTGTATTAAAAATGTAACGGGTTATTACAGGTGTGGCATAAATCCATAAAGCAAAAAGGCCCAGCCAGGTAAAAAACTGTACAATAAACAGTGGCAGCAGGTGTTTTACAATTTTAATCATCCTACAAATGTATGTAGCTTTGCAGCGCACATGCCCATCAAAAAAATAACTATACCGGAATTTTTAGAAAAGACAGCTATGTATCCTTTACTTGATGTACGGAGCCCAGGTGAATATACTCATGCACATCTGCCTGGTGCATTAAGCCTGCCGTTATTTACTGACGAAGAAAGAAAAATTGTTGGTACGGCATACAAGCAACAGGGAAAACAAATAGCTATCAAATTAGGCCTGGATTTTTTTGGAGTGAAAATGAAAGGAATGGTGGAAGAAGTAGAAAAAATTATCGCTGCCCATTCAAAAGAAGCTGGCAAATATAAAGAAGCAAGGCCCCTTTCAGGGGGTTTGGGGGCTGTTCTTCTGCATTGCTGGCGTGGGGGCATGCGTAGTGCCGGGGTGGCCTGGCTGCTGGATCTATATGGATATGAAGTATATACTTTGGCAGGTGGCTACAAAGCGTATCGTAGCTGGGTATTGCTGCAGTTTGAAAAAGATTATGATTGTAAAATACTTGGCGGCTATACAGGCAGTGGTAAAACAGATTTGCTAAAACAATTGCAAAAAAATAATCAGCCCGTATTAGACTTAGAGGGTCTTGCAAATCATAAAGGCTCTGCATTTGGCGCCCTGGGCCAGCCACTGCAGCCTACGCAGGAAATGTTTGAAAATATCCTGGCAATAGAATTAAATAAATTGCAACAGTCAAATTTTTATATTGAAGATGAGAGCCAGCGCATCGGGGTATTAAATATTCCTAATGCTTTTTGGAAAACGATGCGGACAAAGCCGGTATATTTTATGGATATTCCTTTTGAACAAAGGCTTGCTTATATAACTACTGCATATGGTTGTCATGACAAAGAAAAACTGGTAAATGCTATTATCCGCATCCAAAAAAGACTTGGCCCTTTAGAAACAAAAACTGCCATTGGGTTTTTAATAGAAAATAATCACCGAGAAAGTTTTAAAATCTTACTCCACTATTACGACAAGCACTATTTAAAAGGCCTTAATAACAGGGAAAATATTTCAGTATTATTAAATAAAA
The DNA here is from genome assembly GCA_040003485.1 of Ferruginibacter sp. Classification (GTDB taxonomy): domain Bacteria; phylum Bacteroidota; class Bacteroidia; order Chitinophagales; family Chitinophagaceae; genus Ferruginibacter. Next base: position 12,938 of record JBDUCK010000027.1, read on the forward strand.
TTGAATGTTCTTCCGTTGATACAATATCCAATACCGAAAAAATACTTAGATGCGCTACTGTAAATGTTTAATCTTTATTATCCTTTTTTTTCCTGCCAAAATATTTGCCCAACAAGATGCTTCGCCAGCTACGGATATTACAGGGTTGTGGAAGGGAACTTTATACAACGATACCACAAAACAGTTTTACCGGTATGAAATTGCTATAAGTGAAGAAAAAGGAAAGCTAACCGGCTTTTCCCATACCTGGTTTATACTGGATGATAAACAATATTATGGTGTAAAAAAAGTAAAAATAAAAAGAGTAGATGATAAAATAATTATTGAGGATGCAGGTTTGATAGCAAACAATTACCCGGTAACGCCGGCAAAAGGAGTTCATCAATTAAATGTACTGGACTTAAATACAGCAGATAGTATCATGACACTTACCGGACCTTTTACCACAAACCGGACAAAAGAATATTCAGCACTAACAGGCACTATTGATCTTAAAAGAAAAAATGATTACTGGCAGTCGGCGCTGGTGCCACATTTGGAAGAGCTTGGCCTGGTAAAAGAATTGTCTTTTGTAAAAGATGATATCATTCTCCGCAGAAATGACCAGTTAATAACCCCATTGGTAAATCCTGTTGTAAAAACCAATACATATGCTGTTACAAAACCTGCTGCGGTAATTGTAAACAATCAACCCATAAAAAAGACTGTCACAGAAAATAAGGCTCTGTCGGCAAAAACAGACACAGGCCTGGTCGGGACTACATCTCCTGAAAATAAAAAGGAAATAACAAAAGCTGCAAATCCTATACCCGCAAACAAACCTGCTACCGCAATAATTAATCAACCGATACCAAAACGGTTAGAAGAAAAGCAAATTCCATTACCAACAAAAACAGTTACTGATAGTACAACGGAAAAGAAAAAGCAGGCAGCGATAGTTGTAAAAACCGAACCCAAAATTCCGGTAGCAGATCTACCGGTCAACTTTTCAAAAATAAATGAGCCTGCGGCTGAGTTAAAATCAAGAACAACAATGTTGCAGCAAACCGTTTATTTTAAAGCTGATAGCCTGCAACTTTCTTTATACGATAACGGTGAAGTAGATGGTGATACGGTAAGTGTTTTAATGAACGGAAATATAATTATGCCACGGGTTGGCCTAAGCACTAACGCTATACGTAAAACAATTTTTATAGATGAACATGTGGACAGTGTGCAATTGCTGATGTATGCCGAGAATCTAGGCAGCATACCGCCAAATACAGGCCTGCTTGTGGTTAGAGACGGAAAAGATATTTATGAAATACGCTTTAGTGGAGACCTGCAAAAAAATGCATCCATTATTTTCAGGCGAAAAAAAGAATAAAGAAATTGTATATGTCAATAGAAAATAATAATACCACACAGGTAAAACTTACAAAATATTCGCATGGCGCAGGTTGCGGCTGTAAAATTTCGCCAAAAATTCTGGATGAAATTCTGAAAAGTAATTTTGCTGCACCGGACAATAAAAATTTACTAGTAGGTAATCACAGCAAAGATGATGCAGCAGTATACGATCTAAACAACGGCACAGCGCTGATAAGCACCACGGATTTTTTTATGCCCATTGTAGATGACCCTTATACCTTTGGCAGGATAGCTTCTGCCAATGCCATAAGCGATGTATATGCTATGGGAGGCAAACCAATTTTAGCAATAGCCATTTTAGGCTGGCCTATAAATATTTTACCTGCTGCAATTGCCAACAAAGTAATTGAAGGTAGCCGGAGTATCTGTACAGAAGCAGGTATACCATTGGCTGGCGGCCACAGTATTGACAGCCCTGAACCTATTTTTGGCCTCTCCGTAAATGGCCTGGTAGATGTAAAAAATTTAAAACAAAATAACACTGCAAAGGCTGGCGATATTTTATTTCTTACCAAACCCCTGGGTGTAGGTATTTTAACAACGGCGGAAAAAAAAGGAATACTGTTGCCCGAACATTTTGGTTTGGCAGCAAAACAAATGATGCAGTTAAATAAAATCGGTGAAATTATCGGTCACATAAATTCTATAACAGCTATGACGGATGTGACCGGTTTTGGACTATTGGGGCATTTAGCCGAAATGGCTGAAGGCAGTGGCTTAAGCGCAGAAATTTATTTTAATAAAGTGCCGGTTATTACTGCAACTCTGAATGATTATATTGATAAAAAAAGTGTACCGGGCGGCACGGAAAGAAACTGGGATAGTTATGGTCATAAGGTTGGCGAAATAACAAATTATCAAAAAGCAATACTGGCAGATCCGCAAACAAGCGGGGGATTATTATTTGCAGCAGATACTGCGGATGAAGAAAGCATAAGAAAAATATTATCCGCAAATGAGTTACAAAATTTTATAGTGCCAATCGGTAAGTTGGTTGAGCGGAAAGAAAAAATAATTGAAGTTATTACTTAATAATTTTCAAAATTATTTTATTAAGGCATCAATTTTTTTTGCCAGTTTATGATCTTTATCGGTAACCGTATCGCCTGCATCGTGAGTGTTAAGCCATATTTCTACCGTATCATATACATTGGTCCATAAAGGATGATGATCCATTTTTTCTGCAGCTAATGCTACTCTTGTCATAAAAGCAAAAGCTTCAGAAAAATCTGCAAATTTAAATTTTCGGTACAATTTATTGTCAGCTTCTTTCCACATAATTAATATTTTTATAAAAGTATTATAAAATCAGGTGTTGCTTGTTTTTAATTTTCTCATTCGTCATTTCATTTACCAGTTGTACAAATGGTAATACTTTTAATGATTGCTGCAGTACCAGCAATTCTTCATTTTTCATCTCTTCTCCTTTTGCCAGCCATAAAAAATCAAGGTGCCGGAATTCGGGTAAAAGAAATTCGCCGTCGTCCTGGTTATTATACAAATAATGAACCATGCAGCAACCTGCAACCTGGTATTCATATACGGAGAAAAAATAATTACGCTCTTTTTTTTGTAGTTGTATTTCCAGGCTGTTATTTATCCTGAATTTATAGCCAAGACTTTGATTTAGATGCCAACTGAAAACATAATCTTTTACCGGTGCAACAATGCCCAGCAGCCGGGTGGTGTCAAAAAATTCTTCTACCAGTACGTGGTTATCAATTTTTAATTTCATTTTATTTTAATTTCCAAAAATTAAAAAACAATAAAGAATTTAGGTTCACAATTCATTTAAAATTCTCTTTAACGTCACATGTAAATTTACCACTTGAAATGTAAATATTATTAAAAGTTATTTTGTATCCTTTCCCCTTTAGACAGGTAAAGTTAAAACAACCATAATGGCCTTGCAATATTTTATACCGCATTGTGTAAGCATCTTTCTTTAATTCGTAAGTTACATGGTGCCCTTAGTGTTATTTTTGCGGATATTAAAAAGCACTTTAAAAAATAGTTGAGTAAAAAAATAAATATAGCATTAGTAGGTAATCCCAACAGCGGGAAGTCTTCTCTTTTTAATGCGCTTACAGGTCTGAATCAAAAAGTAGGTAATTTCCCGGGCGTAACAGTTGATAAAAAGACCGGCTCTGCAACTATTTCCGAAAATTGTACCGCAAATATTATTGACCTGCCCGGTACTTACAGCCTTTATCCAAAGCGGGCTGATGAATGGGTTTCCTATAAAGTGCTTTTACAGCAGGATGAAACTGTAAAGCCGCAGATGGTTGTATTGGTGGCCGATGCAAGCAGCCTGAAAAGAAACCTGCTTTTTTGCTCCCAGATCATCGATTTAAAAATACCCCTGGTAATTGCTTTTACCATGATGGACCTGGCAAAGCAAAAAGGTACGCAGATAGATATCCCGGGATTAGAAAGGGAATTGGGTGTACCTATTGTAGCAATTAATCCACGAAAAAATAAGGGGATTGCGGCTTTAAAAAAAGCAATAGAAATTACTGCAGAAAATTTGCAGCAATTGCCGGCAAGGGATTTCATTGATACTGCTATGCTGGCAGATGAAGCCGTAAAAGAGGTAAAAAATTTATTTCCGCAAATAAGCAATTATACGGCTATACATTATTTAATAAACCATGAACATTTTCTACTAAACAGGAATTTGCAGGAAGCGGTGGAGAAGGTAGAGATTGATCATAAATTTAATCCTACAAAAACACAGGCAGAAGAAATTGTGCAGCGTTTTGGCCGTATAAAACATATTATGCAGCAAACAGTGGTAGAAACTGATCCGTTGCAAAAAACGTTGTTTACCGAAAAACTGGATAATATTTTATTACATCGCACCTGGGGATATTTAATTTTAATTGCGGTATTATTTATTCTTTTTCAAAGCGTCTTCTTTGTTGCCCAATTTCCGATGGATGCAATTGAATGGAGTTTTGGACAGTTAGCAGGCTGGCTTACCGGGGTAATGCCAGTGGGCTGGTTCAGCGATTTATTTATAAATGGAATCGTAGCAGGGCTTAGCGGGATAATGCTTTTTGTACCACAGATAATGATCTTATTTGGCCTGATAACTTTACTGGAAGATACCGGCTACATGGCACGCATCAGCTTTCTTACGGATAAGCTTATGCGTAAAGTGGGCCTTAATGGTAAAAGTGTAATGCCCATGATCAGTGGTTTTGCTTGTGCCGTTCCAGCTATTATGAGTGCCCGGAATATTGAAAATAAAAAGGAACGCCTGCTTACCATAATGATTACGCCCCTGATGAGTTGCAGTGCCAGGCTACCCGTATACACCATTTTAATTGCGCTGGTAATTCCTTCTAAATTATACTTTGGTTTTTTAAGTTTGCAGGGTTTGGTAATGATGGCTCTTTATTTACTCGGTACTGTATTGGCCTTAATAGTAGCCTGGATAATGAAATGGTTCATTAAAAGTACGGAGCGTAGTTTTTTTATCCTGGAGCTTCCTGTGTACCGGGGCCCACGTTGGAAAAATGTGGTGGTAACCATGATTGAAAAAGCAAAAATATTTGTGTTTGATGCCGGTAAAGTAATTATGGTCATCAGTTTATTATTATGGGGCCTAAGTACTTATGGCCCTAAAAAAAGAATGGAGGCTGTAACGGTAAAATATAATGCATTACTACAGGCAAACCCGGTACAGGGTAAAGAAATAGAAAAACAACGGAGAACAGCTCTCCTGCAAAATTCATTTGCAGGTACATTGGGCAAAGCTATAGAGCCCGCTATCAGGCCACTTGGCTACG
>JBDUCK010000245.1:0-5336 GCA_040003485.1 Ferruginibacter sp.
ATCATCAACACACTTCCAAGAATAATAACCAAACCAAGTATTTGCATTAAGGAAACATGTTCTGTTGCAAAAAATACCCCCAATAAAATAGCCACCACCGGATTTACATAAGCATAGGTACTCACTTGCGTTGCAGGCCTTACCTGCAGTAACCAAACGTAAGCACTGAAACCGGCAATAGAGCCAAAGAAAACCAGGTATAAAACAGAGAGCCATGCATTAACAGGGATAGCGTGCCACTGCAAGTGTTGAGGTTCTCCCAATAAAAGACTTCCGGGTATAAAAGCTATACCGGCTGCTAACATTTGCATGGCAATATTTACCGTTGAAGAACCGGAAACCGGGTTGTATTTTGAATACAATGAGCCACAGGTCCAGCTTATAGAGCCAATGATCAATAAAGCCATTGCCCATAATTCAGTGTGATGGCCGGGGCCGGAAAACAGGCCGATTATTTTTTCACTGAAAAGTAAAATTACACCTGCAAAACCAATGATCAGCCCGGCAATGGTAGCTTTGCTTGAAAAATTCTCTTTCCATTTTGTTTTATCAAACAGTACAAACCAAATAGGTGCAGCAGACACAATTATGGCAACAAAAGCACTGGGCAAATATTGTTCTACCCATATTACTACACCAGTGCCAACAAATAATAACAGCAGCCCGCTTATAACAGAGCGTTTAATATCTTCTTTATTAAATATTTTTTCTCCTCTTAATATACTCCACCCCAGCATTAAACTTCCGGCAATAAGAAAACGTAGCGCTCCCAAAAAAAAAGGCGGAAAACCCTTTAATGCTTTTAGAATAAAAAAATAAGTAGAGCCCCAAACAATATATACTGTGGCAAAAGCCAGGGCAACCATAAATGGAGAAGCATTTTTTTTAACTGAACTTATCATGATCTTTATTTTATCGGGATAACTAATTGTTGCTGTTCCTTTACGGTTTCCAGCACAATAGTGGTACGGGTAGAAAGTATGCCTGCAATTTTGGTAAAGCGGTTACGCATCAGGTCCATAAGCGAAACAGAATCAGCAGTCCGGATCTTTACGAGATAACAATCTTCACCTGCAATATGGTGTACCTCCTGTACTTCGGGCATTTTTGCCAATATCTTTCCGGCAGCACTACAGCCAAAACCTTCGCTTGTTTTAATAAAAACAAATGCCAGCAGTTTTTGCTGTAACAGTGATGAATTAAGCCGGGTAGTATATTGAAGAATTACTTTTTTTTGTTCTAATTTTTTTACACGTTCCAATACTGCCGACGGAGCCATGTGTAATTCACGGGCAATATCAGCATTAGAAATCCGGGCATTATCCTGCATCAGGCGCAAAATGCCCCAGTCAATTTTGTCCAGTATAATTTCGTTTTTTATCATGATTCTGTAAATCTACATAAAAACAGAATAATATTCTTATTACAGTACAATAATAAACTGATTATTCGGTAACTAATTTCCGAAATGGTAAAGGAGTAACCTTTCTATTGATAAATACAGTCTTGACTTTGCAGCCGGCTTCTATATTTTTCTTGAATGGGATACTAAAAATCAATCACCGTTTTTTGTATTATTGCAGCAGGATGAATTTTGTAAACGATAAACTTTCATAATTATGTTCCAGGTTTTTAAATCCTTATTGCTGATTGTGGCTGGCAGTTTTGTTTATTTAGCAAATGCGCAGGTTATTGTTCCGGCTTACTACCGGCAAAATTCAAAATTTAATAATTCCCTGGAAAGTATTATAAAGCAATCAGGTTTAGACAGTACCTATAATGTTGGCGAAGACGGAATGGAGCAGGTGTCATTTGCTGTAATAGACCTCACCGGTAAGCAACCTGTTTTAGGGGGCGTTAATTTTGATAATTTTATTTATCCGGCCTCCGTATATAAAATGTATGTTGCTATGGAAATTTTAAAACAGGTCAGCAGCGGCACGCATTCATTGTTTGAGCCATACATTGTAAAATCTCCAAACGATGTGGACAAAACCGGCGAGATAAGTTATGACCCGAGGCCCTTACTAAAAGATGGCGACACAGTTACTATAAATTATCTTTTAGACCTGATGATAACCCGTAGCGATAATTCGGCGGCAAATTGTTTAATTGATTTAGCAGGCCGGGCAAACATAAATAAAACTATGACCGAAAATAACTGGGATGGGAGCGAAGTCACCCGTAAATTTTTAAAAAGAAAGTTTGAAGATCCGGGGTATGATAGGGTAAAGAGCACCGAAACCTGTGCTTTACATGCAGCAGATTTTATGTTTAAGATTTACACCAACCAGCTTGTAAATCCCTGGGTAAGTATGCAGTTAAAAGCCTTGCTTGGCCGCCAGTTAGACACTACAAAACTTTCTACCGGCTTACCTGCTACCGCAATGTTTTATCATAAAACCGGCTGGTGGAGTTATTACACAAATGATGTTGGAATTGTAGACGATGGACAAATAAAATACATCATTGCCTTATTTACACCTGTTACGGAAGATGCAGTAAGGCCACGTTTAAAAGAAATTTCCACCAAAGTTTATGAGCTGATAAAAAGCAGGCATGGCGGTAAATAATAATGTTTGCGGTTACTTTTTTAAAAATGCTTCACCGGAATAAAGTTTTAGCTGGATAAAGATTAAATTACAACAAAACTTATTGCCGGTATGAAATCATTATCTACACTGATATGCTTTGTTTGTCTGTCACTATCCATTTCGTTGCAGGCCCAAAAAAAAATTAATATTAAATCTCCGGATGGTAATATTGGTTTTTCTTTTTCACTGATGGGTAGCTCACCCGCTTACGATGTAACCTTTAAGGGCAAAACCATTATTAATAATTCTCCATTAAGTCTTCAGTTTGATAACGGCGATTTCCAAAAAAATATTACGGTACGCAAACCAATTATCAGCGATACCACAGAAGATTATGAATTGCTTTTGGGCAAAACAAAAAACGTACACACCCGGTATAAAAAAATAATCCTGCCGCTGGAAGAAACCGTTGCTCCTTTTAGAAAAATAAATATTGCTGTAAAAGTTTTTAATGATGGCGTGGCTTTCCGGTACGAATTTCCAAAACAAAAAAACTGGTCATCTATTAACCTGCTGGATGAACATACTACGTTTAATTTCACCAGCGACCCTCTCGTACATACGTTAATGTTACCCAGTTATACTTCATCGCATGAAGGTTTGTACACCCATGGGTTGCTAAGCAAAATTACTGCTGATACTTTAATGGATATGCCAACGCTGTTTGAACTTCCCGGTAATATTTATGTGGCGGTTACGGAAGCTGCGCTGCTGGATTATGCGGGCATGTATTTAACCAAGCATAATAATTTAATTATCTCAAAGTTATCGCCGCTGCCGGGGCAAATGGCTGTAAAAGTAAAAGCAGCCTTGCCACACCAAAGTCCCTGGCGTGTGTTGCTTATCAGCGATCGGGTAGGTGCATTGGTAGAATCTAATGTCATAACTACACTAAATGCGCCAAGTAAAATAGCAGATATTAGCTGGATAAAGCCAGGCAAAACAACCTTTCCGTGGTGGAACGGAAACGTAACGCCGGATACTTTAAATGCACCCGGAAATAATTTTGTAACTGCCCAGTATTATATTGATTTCTGTGCCAGGAATGGATTGGAATATCATTCCGTTGTAGAGTATGGTTTGCACCAATGGTACACAGATGATGGCGTAGGATTTCAGCCCGGTCCGCATGCGGATGTCACTACACCGGTGCCTGGGCTGGATATGAAAGAGATATGCGATTATGCTGCAACAGTTGGCGTAGGCATACGGGTATGGGTACATTGGGTGGCGCTGTATCCAAAGCTGGATAGCGCTTTTGCCATTTTTGAAAAATGGGGGCTTAAAGGGATGATGATAGATTTTATGGACCGGGACGACCAGGAGATGGTGAACATACAAACCGAAATGTTGCAGAAAGCTGCCTTGCATCATCTGCATATCCAGTTTCATGGCGCATACAAACCCACGGGCATAAACCGTACTTATCCTAATGAATTTACCAGGGAAGGAACTTTAAATTACGAAGTAGATAAATGGAATCCCGATGGCGTTTCCCCGGATCATGACCTGGATATAATTTTTACCCGTATGCTTGCGGGCTCTACCGATTATCACATGGGTGGTTTCAGGGCTGTACCTGCAGCAAAATTTAAAAATCAATACACCCGGCCGCTGGTGCTGGGCACCCGTTGCCACATGCTTGGTATGTATGTTGTGTTGGAAAATTATTTACAAATGGTTTGCGACTATCCAGCTGCATACGAGGGCCAGCCTGGGTTTGAGTTTATTAAAGCCATACCAACTACCTGGAACGAGACAAAAGTTACTGATGCAAAACCGGGAGAATTTATAACCATTGCCAGGAGAAAAGACCAGGACTGGTATGTAGGTACTATTAACAATCATGCTGCCAGGGAAGTGGCCATACCATTAAGTTTTTTACAGGGCGGAAATTATATAGCAGAAATTTATACCGATGCAGATGATGCAAATGAAAATCCGAACAACCTGTTGAAGCAAACAAAAATTGTTACTGCCAAAGATGTACTGCACTTAAAAATTGCGGCCGGTGGAGGAGAAGTTATGCATATAAAAAAGCAATAAATTACGAGCAAACTCAAAGCGGTTTTTCTCCCGGAAATTGCTGATCAAAAACATGAAAATAATTATGATACCAACATCAGTTCGCCGGTTAAACATTGTTGCGACGCTCCGTTCAGCTGTAATACTACTATTTAGCATTGGCCTCCTGTTCAAAACTTCTAACACATCTGCACAACTCCCCTCTACACGAAGTGGAGAGGGGCCGGGGGTCAGGACTTACTGTAATCCCATCAATATCGATTACGGCTATACGCCCATCCCTAATTTTTCTGAAGCAGGCCGCCACCGTGCCACCGCCGATCCGGTAATTGTAAATTACAAAGGCGATTATTATTTATTCAGCACCAACCAATGGGGTTATTGGTGGAGCAGCGATATGCTGACCTGGAAATTTATTTCACGAAAATTTTTGCGCCCCTGGAATGAAGGCTATGATGAACTCTGTGCGCCTGCTGTAGGTATTGTCGGCGATACAATGATTGTCTTTGGCTCTACTTACACCAGTAAATTTACTTTATGGATGAGTACCGATCCCAAAGCAAACCAGTGGAAGCCATTGGTAGATTCTTTTGAGATCGGCGGGTGGGATCCTGCATTTTTTACCGACGATGATGGCAGATTTTACATGTTCAATGGCAGTAGTAACCGCTATCCATTGTATGGGGTAGAGTTGAACCGTAAAACTTTTCAGCCGAT
>JBDUCK010000246.1:0-5311 GCA_040003485.1 Ferruginibacter sp.
CAGTACCTGCAAGTTCTTCTGCTGCATTACCAGAAATGTTGGTAATGATTCAGGAGTAGTAATGCATGCAAGGCGTTTCCGGTGTGGCTTAAATATCTTTAGAATATCGAGTAGTAGTTGTATTTGACACTTGATCGTTTTTAAATAGCCAATTTATGTCATTATATGGTTTCGTTACACTTTGCAATAATTTTTTTGATTTTGAAAATCATGAAATATTCTGAGTTGCAAATATCAGGATAGCAGTTCTTTTATTATTTGAATATACAACGTGCAGCAGGTTTACAAACTCCCGGTTTATTGAATACGGGTTGCTACTCTATCGCACAATGGCAACCAATCATTATCTTCCTGTCGCCACTCCCAATTAAAAGTCATTTTATTTTTATCATCATCAACAGTCAGCTTAACACGGCTTGAAGGTTCAGTAAATTTCCATACGTTTCCGTCAACAGTTGCTTTGTAATTAGGATTAAAGCCTGAGTTATCAAAAAAGTGTGTAAAAAAGCTGCCCTCTTTTTTATCGTAGCCAATTATTTCTGTTCCGATAAATTCCCTCACGCCGGCTTTTGCATTCCAGCGATGTAGTAAAAAAAAGTTTCCCGGCAGCCATTCATAAGTTTCGTCGCTTATCCAGGGCACGGCTGATGCAAGCGGATTATCCTTTTGCTGTCCATCGGCATAAGACTTCCCTTCTGCATGCCATTTACCAACAAATACATCAAGTTGCTTCAGCATTTCTTGCTGATTAAGTTGTTTTGAATTATCGTAATTATTCTCCATTTTCGTTGATTAAAGATTATAAAATCAGTTTGTATTATTTGGTTGTGTTAAATTCCAAATAATATTGTTGTTACAACCATCTGGAATTTTGTTTAGTTGTTCATCTGTAAATCCTGAAATTTGTTCAATTAAGAACTGTCTAACTTTTTTTATTTTGTCAATTCTCTTGTCCCTTGTATAATTTTAATTTAAGTGTCGTTTTACAATTCGGCTAACGCCCCATTATGTGAAACTAAGACTGTCGGTGTTTAAAAGCCAACATAAGCAAAACACCGCTTATTGCTAACGATTCCCAACAACCAGTCCATTCGCTTGCATTATGAATATCTTGAAATGCTCTTGGAAGATGCAAAATAACGAACCAAATCAAAACCATAATGCCTGAAAGTTTGGCAGCCATTTCAGTAAATTTCGGAATAACAATACCCACTCCACCCGCAATGAGGGCAATCCCCGCAAAGTATGTCCAAAAAATTTGACTGGGTGGAATCCAAAGCGGTACAAGTGTTTTAACAAAGTCAGCAAAAATAAAATGTTGAATGCCACTAATTAGAAAGAAGATACTTACAGAAATACGTGAGATTAAAACAACTTTAGAATTTCGGGCACCTGAAAAATTAGAAGGTATCAAAAATGCTCCGGATAATAAAGTCAAGGCTTTAAAAAGATTTGTCCACTCACCGCCAAAATTTCTGTCTGCAAGAACTCCCGGAATATGGGGAAATACGGCATAAATCAAAATAATAGAAGCAATGGCGTATATAGCCAGCTTCTCGTTTTTTCGTAAAAGAATCATGGACGCAGCTATGATAAGCAAGCCACCCGTTAAGTAAGCCATAGGCAAACCGCCAAGCGTGGTAGCTACACGGCTCATCATAAATTTACCAATAATAAATTGCTGAATGCCAAAAGCAATCATGGCTATCGTCCATAAATAGCGTCCTGATTTTATAAGTATATTCATATCTTTTGAAATTTTTACTTAATACGCTTCCATGCTACATCCTGCCCATTTCGCCTTTCCAATAAAATCATATTACCTGTTTCATTGGAGACGAAGTATTTGCGGCCCCTTGTATCGCTGTTTCTAAAAAAAACGGTCTCAGTTTCCGGCAGTAACGCTTCTTTAGCCCTGCCTTTCTTTTGCATATAAAGCGTATCGTTTTGTAAAGTAATGCTACAGGTTATGGTATCTGTAAGCTGATAGGTTCCTGTATATTTTTTCAATACTTCATTTACTAAATGAATTGCGGGTGGCAGTTGCGGAATTTCAAAAACCTGCGACGTAATCATCTTCCAGCCAGTTTCAGTTTTAATATAAGTATTCATGCTACTATAAGTAGTGTGTATTTTCTGTCCGAATACAAACTCGTATTCATCCGAAATATAGTTTATAACTGCAACGTTTTTTGCAAAAGAAACCTTAGGATTAGTAACCTTAATCCATCCACTATATCCTTTAGGCAAAGGCTTTACAGTTTCCATAAATTCAGCCCTGCTAAGCCTGCTACCATCTTCAGTTACAATAAAAAAATTTTTATCAAGGTATCTATTCCAGGTGGCGGCGTTACCGGTCGGTATTGCATCCATCATTTGCTGCTCAATTGCAATCAACTGCTTACTATTGCTAATACTATCCTGTACCGTAAACTGTGCAAATAGAGTTAAAGATGTAATAAGATTTGATATTGCCAGTATTATAAATATTTTGAGCATACATTGAAAATATGAAGGGTACAGGCCTGATTTTTTTTTCTTTTTATTTTTGCTTGCTCTACTCGGTTTCTAGCGTCCCCGTTTAAGTTTTTAAAAGTTAATTTCCTGCAGTCAGTTTCAAGTTAGCGGTGATGAACAGCGAACCAAAAGCCGATTGTTACTACGTTAGCCAGCCGATTGCAAAACCCGATGTGTGTGGCAGGTTATTTCTGTCCGCTTATATAAATGCAAGTCACTGGTTTTATTTTCTTAAAGTCAATTTCAATGTTGGTTAGTCCAACGTCCTCAAATTGTTTTTTTGTTTTATCAGCAATCTGTTTTATTTCATCCTCAATCAAGGCAGATTTAATTTCAGCTCTTGATGTCCAACGGGGTTGAAATACCATCACAAGGCGTCCATTTGGTTTGAGTAATGAAACAAGTTTTTTAGATTCGTCTAAAGAGGTTTTCCAAAAGAAATGCACGTTACTTCCAAATATTGTGTCAAAATAATTTTCAGAATATTCTAAGTCCCAAACTGTCCCACATTCAAGTTTTGCTTTATTACCTTCTATGTGCTTTTTATTTCTATTTGAAGCCTGTTTAAACATTACCTCGGAATGGTCAATACCTGCAACAAAACCAGTGGTTAAATTGTCTGCTACTCTTTTTAATGTAGAACCAGGTCCATATCCAATCTCAAGAAGTTTGTCAGTAGTTTTAAGTTGTAGCTTTTCAAATGTCCACTCTGCTCTATCTTTATTTTTGATTGACATTAACCAACCAACAAAACCGCCAAAGTTTCCAGTCGGTTTCCCAAACTGTTCAATAATACTTTGTTTCAGTCCCATATTTTTTTATTGTGGATTTTTGCTTTAGAATTTTTTATCATAATGTAATTTTTTTGTGAGTTACAAAAATGTAATTGCTTAAGCGTTTCGTATTCAAAAATCAGTTGATGCCAACGGTTAATGTCGCCAATACTATAATGTATATTTTAAAAATATAGGTTCCTGGCAGGTTTCCCCATAAATAACACCATCATTCCATTTTTCTTTGCTTTTTTTCAATTTCAATTCCTCAATATCTGCATCCATTTTTTCCTTCTTCATTCCTACTCTTATAAAGCCAAATAAACTGATGTATATATTGGCAATCCATACAAGGGCAAAGCCGCTAATTAAATAACCAAGCCAGTCGGCATACAACAAATGGTATTTTGTAAAAATTAAGAATCCAATAGTTACGTAATGACTAAAGCAATATTCGCATGTAAACAGATAATAGAATTTGCGTTGCAATATTGTTTTACTGATTTTGGATTTTTGCAAACAAAAATCTCTTGGTTCTTTAAATACTTCTTCATGTGTGACTGTCCAGGCAATGCATGCTATTGGTAGTGCAAGTAAAAAAAGATAAGCTACCTGTTCTGATAATTGCATAGTATATAAAATTAAACTTCCATTAAGTACACAGTTTTTGTGCAAACGGAAACCCTTGACTATCGGGTTTATTGTTTACCACATTTTCTCAATATGAAATAAATTCCTCTGTCATTTTTCTACCCATAAGAATGGTATCAACAGAGTCTATTAAATCGTTCTGATAATACTTTTTAAACTTTTCGTCCTGATTCCATTCTATCCAATCTTGTTCACCGTTTGTTCTGCCAACAAAACCGTTTACGGTCATGCTCATTTATAATTTTAATTTTCTTATTTTGTTTATTATTTACTCAATTTTATGCATTGTTGCATCGTATGTGTTAACTGGGGAAATCTTTGCTCCGTCTGCACGCCAGCCCCCATCAAGTAATTTCCCGCCTTTACTAAACTTGCCTGTGTATTTCGAGCCTTTTGTCCAGTGAGTAACTTCATTTCCCTTGATTTGCCAATGGTATGAAAGAGCTACACTGCCCATATTGCCATACACCATTTCGGGAAAGGTGTCCGTTTCAGAGTCATATCCAATGATAGACCAACTCTGAATTTTAATGTCCCCTGTTTGCATTTCGCCTTTGTTTAGTAAGAAAAAGCCATCCAAAATCCATTCAAAAGTGGCTGTGCCTTTAATATCATCTTCTTTTGCGTTTAATGAACGTCCCGAAATTGTCCATTTTCCAATGAGTTTTTCAAGGCGTTTAAGAGCTTGAGGTTGTTTCATATCGTTATAATTTTAGTATTGTTTTATAAAGTTTTTAAATTTTAATTCGTTGCTTGTCAGTTTGATATTAGCAGTAGCTAAAGGTTGCCGATTACAATTTTATTTAACATGAGTGTAGGTTAAGTCCAAATCCTTTTCCCAGTTGATTAAATCGGGTTTCCCAAATCTTTCTGAATTGGTTTAACCATTTGTCTATCTCTTTCATTTTTTCAATTCAAGGTAGTAGTAAATTTCTATGCCTTGTTGTTCTTGTTTGACAAGTTCACATTCTGCCAATATTCGAAGGTGTTTTGAAAGTCAGCACGAAACTTTTTTAGAAGTATTTATCCGTTGTCTGGCTTGTATTGAAGAAAAACTTCTCCACTCCCAAACGGTTTGCTGTTTGTGAGTTTTAGTTTTGTTGTGTCAGTAAAAATTTTTAAACCATTTCCAATTGCAGTAGGATTGACAATCAAATTGAACTCGTCAATCAAATTGTTTTTGATAAGTGATGCAACAAAATTTGCGCCGCCATAAACAAGTATATCCTTGCCGCTTTTATTTTTAAGATTATTTACAACAGTTACTAAGTCACCGTTTTCTACCCTTGTGTTTTTTCCTGCAATGGTTGTAATCGTTTTACTAAAAACTATTTTCGGGATATCAACCATTTTTTGTGCAAATGGAAACC
>JBDUCK010000247.1:0-5308 GCA_040003485.1 Ferruginibacter sp.
GGCTGGACAATGTAACATCAGCTATGTGCAAGCATCAGCAGTGGTTCCGGCAGACATTTATAAATTTGGCTTTTAGTTGTTAACTTCAACTTTAGTTTTGTAATCATCATTTGTTCCAGGCAGACGAGCAATGAATTCCCACCTGCAGCAATGCTCAACGTTGTGTAACATGCCAAACAGAAACTGTACAAAATTCGGACACTACTAATATCCATCAATGACTAAAAAGCTACTTCTCCTAATAGTGCCGACTTTGATTGTGCAGACACTATTTTCCCAAAAACAAACTTCAAGACCTGACGACAAATTGATCAGTAACACAGCTATTGACAGCGTTACCCAAAAATTAATGGATGCCGCAGGTGTAACTGGTTTATCCCTCGGCATTGTAAACGACAACAAAATTAGTTATGTAAAAAGTTACGGCTACAAAAACAAAGCAACAAACCAATTGAGTGACACAGCTACTACTTATTATGCAGCTTCATTTTCAAAATCGGTGTTTGCATATCTTGTTATGCAGTTAGTTGACAAAGGCATTATTAACCTTGACAAACCTCTCTATAAATATTTGCCCAAGCCATTGCCCGAATACGAAAACTATAAAGATCTTGCAGGTGATGAACGTTGGAAATTAATTACTGCAAGATATTGTCTTAGCCATACTACTGGCTTTCCCAACTGGCGACAATTAAACCCAAATGATAATCAAAAATTAGAAATATTCTTTGCACCAGGTAAGCGATTTGCATATTCAGGAGAAGGAATATACTTATTGCAATTAGTTATTGAAACAATAACCAAAAGAAAATTGGAAGACCTTGCACAAGAAAATATTTTCAAGCCTGCAGGCATGACAAGAAGCAGTTTTCTTTGGCAAAAATCATTTGAAGCAAATTACGCTGTTGGGCATGACAAAAATGAAGACACCCTTTCAAAGATAAAAAGAACGGAAGCTAATGCGGCAGGTTCCATGGAAACCACCATTACAGATTATACACGTTTTGTTGCATCTGTTATGCAAGGCAAAGGACTAAGCAGCAAATCAAAACAGCAAATGCTATCACCACAAATTAGCATTTTTACAAAGCAACAATTTCCTTCGCTTAATAATGATACAACAAGTAAGAATAAAAATATTCAACTATCTTATGGACTTGGCTGGGGGTTATTTAAAAGTGTTTATGGCTGGGCATTTTTTAAAGAAGGACATAGCGATGATGGATGGCAACATTATACAGTCAGTTTTCCTGATAAAAAATATGCTATTGTTATTATGACAAATAGTTTAAATGGAGAAAGTATATTTAAAGAGCTTATAGAACAAATTAGTGGGGTTACTATACCTTGGGAATGGGAAGGCTATACTCCCTACAAGCCTACTATCAAAGTATCTGAAAAAATATTGGAACAATATATAGGTGATTACGATGGTAGGACAAAGGCAACTATTTCATTAGTAAACGGACAATTAAAAGTAGAATCGCAAACAGAAGGGTTAGCAAAAACAAACCTTTATCCAGAAAATGAAAACCACTTTTTTATGAAATCAATGCCGATAAGCATAGAGTTTGTAAAAAGTATAAACGGGGGATTTAAAAAAATAATTGTAAATGACGAAGGTGAAATTTATGAATTGAACAAAGTAAATAATATTGTTTCAACACAAACAACAAAAGACACATCAAACACAGACATCAAATCCTCAAAAAATGCTTTATCAACTTATATTGGAAAGTATGTGTTAAAAGACAATTCAAAAAAGACACTTGTAATTGAATTACAAGAAGATTATTTAATCGCAAAAATATCAGGGCAAGAGTCTTTAGAACTGATTTTTACTTCCGACACAAAATTCAAATTCAAAAGCGTAATTGAAATTAAAGGGGAATTTATCAATGAAAATGGAAAAATTACAAAACTTATTGTTGAACAAAACGGAAAATATGAATGGAGAAAAATTGAGTGACGAGAGGCACGACCGCACAATGGGTTTGGCAATATGGCGGGGCGACGAATATATTCTCTACTTTTTCGCTATCAGCTTTAATTCCAGCCGACGAACCTGCCTGCAGGCAGGTAACGCAAGGCAATAAAATAAACAATGAACTTTTATTTATAAATTTAACTTCGGTTACGCACTGATTTTCAAATACCGCCACATCGCCAGGGCATTGTCCGATGGCGGTAATTACCATAACAAAACATTTATCCAAGAACTTACAACTTTTTAAAAAAATGAAAATACAATTACTTATTCTGCTTAGCTTAATAATAAATTCTGTTAATGCACAGACTTATCAAGACATTCATAAAGATGCAATTCTTGTTGATACTCATAACGACTTTTTAACCCAGGTTATGGACCATGGTTATGCATTGGACACCGACCTGAACGGAAAAACTCATAGTGATCTAACCCGTTTTAAAAAGGGCGGGGTAGACGTTCAATTCTTCTCTGTCTGGAGCGATGGCAATCAAAAAAATCCTTTCGCATTTGCTAATCGCCAGATCGATAGTCTGGATGCGGTCATCACAAGAAACCCTGGCAAAATTGTGAAAGTTGCCAACGTAAAAGACCTGCTAAACGTTGTAAAGCAAAACAAAATAGCCGCTTTAGTTGGGCTTGAAGGCGGTCATCAAATTGAAAATAGTCTTGCAAATCTGGACGCACTCTACAATCGTGGAACCCGATACATAACGCTTACCTGGAACAATTCAACTGATTGGGCAACAAGTGCTTTTGATGCGGCTACAAAACCAGAGTTTAAAGGAAAAGGTCTATCCGATTTTGGCAAAGAAGTAGTTCGTCATATGAATAAGATAGGAATGTTGGTTGATGTATCACATGTTGGCGAAACTACTTTTTGGGATGTAATTTCAACCACTTCAAAACCAATTATTGCATCGCATAGCTCCGTATATGCGCTTTGTCCTGTGCCAAGAAATTTAAAAGATGAACAAATTAAAGCAATTGCTAAAAATAAAGGCGTTATCCAGATTAATTTTAATTCGGGTTTTATTGATTCAACAGAAAAAAATCGGGAAAATGCATTTATGGAAAGCCATAAAATAGAATTTAATTCATTAACCCTCGTAACAAATAATGAAAACGTAGCCGAAAAAATGATTCATGAAAAGTATAAAGGGGAATCAGATAAATTGAAAGCCCCATTTTCTTTAGTAATCGAACATATTCTTTATGTCATCAATTTAGTAGGTATTGATTATGTAGGTATCGGTTCTGATTTTGACGGTATTGTTGTTCCACCCCAACATTTAGATGATGTAACAACTTATCCATTAATTACAAAAGCATTAGTGGAAAAGGGATATACTAAAAAAGATATAAATAAAATTCTCGGTGGAAATATCTTAAGAGTTTTAAAAGCAAATGAGGTAAAATGATTGAGAAACAAAAGCTACCGTTTAATATCAGTTTGATACAAGTGCGGCAGGGGGTTGATACCTCGGCTGTAAGCAAACATTAGTTCTCATTATTTATCTTCATAAAAAAGCTACGTAGTAGTTTCGACGGATGAATTTAAAATTCGCAACCATCTGCAATACCTGCTGGTTGGCTGCAATTTGATTTAGCATTTTTAAAAACTGAAAATCGAGTTATGACTATTTCAAACGTTATTCTAATTTGTACCACCGTTTGTGTTGGATTAATGGCTGGACTATTTTTCTCTTTCTCCTATTCCGTTGTTCTTGGTTTGGGCAGGCTTTCAAATGCTGATTATATTTCGGCCATGCAACACATTAACCGGGCGATTCAAAATCCTGTATTTTTTATCATTTTCCTCGGTTCTTTAATATTAGTTCCTCTTTGCGCATATAAACATTTCTCTTATCCTGTATCAACAAATTTTTGGTTACTGCTAGCTGCATCAATTTTGTATTTAATTGGAGCTTTTGGAACTACTGTCTTTGGAAATATCCCTTTGAATAATTCTTTAGACAAGTTCGATTTAACTAATTCGTCACTGGAAGCAATTAATTTACAAAGAACAAACTTTGAAGCAAAATGGAATAACCTTAATATTATAAGGACAGTATCATCAGTTTTATCTTTTATCTTGTTTATAGTAGTTTGTATTTATAGTTCTTATAATAGTTCGCTACCTAAAAATTTGTAAACTGGTGCCAAAATCTGGTTTGCGTCAGCCAGGGCAGATACTATTATTCTTCAAAAAAGTTTGTTTATAGCCGTATTTTAAACCATCTATAAGCAATGTAAAAACTGATATTAGTTTTTGTAGCAGGGCTGTAATAACATCAGCACACGGTTAATATTTATATCCGGTTTCATTAGCCTGGGCATGATACTTTTAAATGCTTTCCATTTAATAAAAGGTTACATTACATAAGTCTGCAACAAGTACAACTGTAACCTGAATTCTATGGTACCACTTAAAACCGTTACCCCGTCTTTAAACTTTTTATCCGGCGGTGGTAAAATGGGCGAGTTCGTTCGTACAATGGATTGGTCACAAACTTCGGTTGGCGATCCTGCCGTATGGCCGCAAAGCCTTCGCACTTCAGTAAGCATTTGCCTCAACTCAGGTTCCCCATTGTTAATATGGTGGGGGAAAGACCTCGTAAAAATATATAACGATGCCTATCGTGATCTTATAGCAACAAAGCACCCTAAAGCAATGGGTGCTAATGGAGCGGATGTATGGCCGGAAATTTTACCCAATGTTTTGCCCATGCTGAAAGGCATTTTAAAAGATGGAGAAGCGACAGGTTCGGAAGACCAGTTATTGGTTATTGAAAGAAATGGCCGCCCTGAAGTTTGCTATTTTACTTTTTCGTATAGTGCTATCCGTGATGAAGCCGGAAATGTCGGCGGTATATTTTGCGCCGTAAATGAAACCACAAAAAAAGTAAATGCAGAAAGAAAGCTTTCAACACTATTAAATGATCTTTTTATACAGGCCCCTGTTGCCATTTGCATACTTCGCGGAGAAAATTATATCGTGGAAGTAGCCAATAAAATGATGCTTGAATTTTGGGGCAGAACCCAAAACGAAGTTTTGAATAAGCCCGTGTTTGAGGCACTGCCGGAGGTGAAAGAACAAGGGTTTGAAGAACTTTTAGATACTGTTTATAAAAAAGGGGAACGTTTTGTTGCAGAAGAGCTTCCCGTAAATTTAATGCGCCATGGAAAAATGGAAAATGCTTTTGTAAAATTTATTTATGAACCACTGCGTGAAGAAGATGGAACCATATCGGGAATAATGGCCCTTGCACATGAGATTACAGAACAGGTAGTGGCCCGCAAAAAGGCAGAAGAAAGCGA
>JBDUCK010000248.1:0-5292 GCA_040003485.1 Ferruginibacter sp.
AGGGTAAGAAAATTACTTGATCTCCTTCCTGAAGATCAAAGAGAAGTAATTGTTATGAGGCATTATGCCGATCTTAGTTTTAAAGAAATAGCCAAACTTACCGATTGCAGCATCAATACTGCTCTTGGGCGTATGCGTTATGGACTTATTAATCTAAGAAAAATGGTTTCAGAAAAGCAAATCGCTTTATAAACTATTTATGCTTCACCAGGCAAATCCTCTTCAAACTTTTTGAAGAGGATTTTTTTTTAGAATAAGTAAACATTTGGCAGAGGCTATCATAAATGAGTGATGTACATTATGGTTAATCCCATAAAGTACTTTTTCATTTGTAACTTGTTTGTTGTTTATTTCACTTAATTGTCTCCAACTATTATTTATATTATTGCAGGTTATGCGATTGTAACAATTATTATTTATTTAATACAGGATAAGCTCATTTTCAAGCCCGAGAAACTTACCCAGGATTTTCTTTACAAATATGATGTCCCGTTTAAAGAATTATTTTTTGATATTGAACCAGGAGTTAGAATAAATGGATTACATTTTTACGTAAAAAAACCTAATGGCCTTATCTTATATTTTCATGGAAACACGAGAAGTATTAAAGGATGGGCTAAATATGCAAAAGATTTTTACAGGTATGGTTACGATGTAGTGCTGGTCGACTTTCGGGGATTTGGTAAAAGCACAGGAAGAAGGGATGAGCAAGTAATGTACAGTGATATGCAATTTGTTTACGATGACTTAAAAGCCACGTACCAGGAACACAATATAATTGTATATGGAAGAAGCCTTGGAAGTGGCTTCGCTGCCAGGCTTGCCAGCGAAAATTCTCCACGATATTTGATTCTTGATGCTCCATATTATAGTTTTAGGAAGGCAGTGCAGCGCTTCATACCAATTTTACCCATGAAATATGTATTACAATATCAAATCCTCACTAATAAATGGCTGCCTAAAGTAAATTGCCATACCTACATTTTGCATGGCACAAAAGATTGGATAATACCGATTAAACAAAGTGAGCAATTACAACAAATTAATCCACACAAGATAACTCTTATGCGCATCCACGGAGGAAGCCACAATGATCTGCCGACTTTTCATGAATACCATAATTTCATAAGAGATATTTTAAAAGTTAACTAATTACTTAATATACTTCAAGAAAAAAATATGAAGGTTGAGAAACGAAGAAGAAAAATAATTTTCTTAATAAAGATTGTGACCATAATTTATTGCTCTATTGGAATTGCACTTTATTACCTCCAGGAAAAATTAATGTTTCATCCCGATCCTTTGCCACACGATTATACTTTTAAGTTTAATGTTCCTTTTAGCGAAATAAATATTCCAATGAATAAATGGGATACGTTGAACATTGTTCAGTTTCCCCCCAATGCTGGCGAAAGAAAAGGCGTTGTCCTATATTTTCATGGCAATCGCGGGAACATAACGAGGTATGCAAAATATGCGCAAAACTTTACAAAGAAAGGATATGAAGTATTGATGGCTGACTATCCCGGCTATGGAAAAACGACTGGCAAATTATCAGAAGATAACCTGTATAAATACGCAATGGAAGTTTATAAGTTAGCCAATTCAAAAATCAATCAAGACAGTATTATCATTTATGGTAAATCATTAGGATCAGGGATAGCTGCCTGGTTGGCTTCAAAAAAAAATTGCCAAAGGCTTATTCTTGAAACCCCCTATTATAGTATTCCTGATTTATTTAGTCATTATGCACCTATATACCCAACTTCTGCAATGGCACATTTTAAACTTCCAATATTCACATACTTACAAAATGTAAAAGCACCTGTTACTATTTTTCATGGAAATGATGACAACGTTGTACCATATAAAAGCGGGCATAAGCTCACAAAAATGTTTAAACCGGGTGATGAATTTATAACCATTGATAAGGGCGGCCATAATAATCTTAATGATTTTCCCCTATTTCATCAAAAGCTGGATTCGCTGTTGTAACTATATTTATGATTCTTCCAGTTGAGTTGACGTGTGCGAGACAGTTAGTTTATATTCAACGCCAATTTTGAGTGCATAATTCTCCTTGCCATGACTTACGGGAAATCCAAAGCAAACAGGATAGTTATAATCTTTGATGATGTTATAAATCACTTCTTCAGTTGTTTGTCCAAAAGGGATTGTCGTATCCTTCATATCGGTGAACTTACCAACTACCAGACCTGCCAGATCGTCCAGCTTTCCGTTGCGTTTTAATTGATAAAGCATCCTGTCAACATTATAGATATATTCACCCACATCCTCAATAAACAGAATTTTGTTTTTAGTATTTATACCTGATGACGTTCCACATAAATGGGCAAGCAAAGCCAGGTTTCCACCAACCAGAATACCTATTGCGTTTCCTTTTTTATTGTATTCATTACCTGTACAATTGTATAGTGACTTTTTTCCAATAAGCGCATCATGCAGGCTTTGTATATATTGATTTTTATTCTCACCATCATTGAAAGCAGCGGCCATAGGCGCATGAAGCGAAGCTGTTTTGTACTTTGATAAAAGATGGCTCTGTAAAACAGTGATATCACTAAATCCAATGATCCATTTAGGATGCTTCCTGAATTTTTTAAAACTCAAATCATCTATTATTCTTCCCATTCCATAGCCACCTCTTGCACAAAAAATTGCATTGATACTTTTATCATCAAGCATGTCCTGCAAGTCATTAAGCCGCTCCTCATCAGTGCCGGAAAAATAATTATATTGGTTTCCCATCGTCTTACCAACTACAACTTTAAATCCCCATTCCTTTAATGTTTCAATTGCAGTTGTAGCATTTTCATAAGGCATATAACCGGCAGGGCACAAAATTCCAATAGTACTCCCGGGTTTTAAATAAGATGGTATTAAAAACATGCTTTCACTTTTTGATTATTTTGCTTTCAGAACCTTACATTATATTTCTTGTAACCGGACTTCACTTTCGTTAATTGTCAATCTGTGTTTTACCCCGCATTTCAATGCATAATTTTCCTTCTGATGGCCTACAGGAAAATCAAAGCATACAGGGAAATTATATTCTTTAGTTTTTTCTAAAACCATATTATAAATTGTTTTACCAAATTCTTCTCCCGGATCATCAGGCTTATTTTTGAAAGCACCTATAACCAAGCCTTTCAATTTTTTTAATTTGTTGGTTCGTTTTAAGTTCCAGAGCATCCGGTCAATATTGTAAGGATACTCTCCCACTTCTTCAAGAAATAAAATTTTACCATCCGTTTTTATATCTGAACCAGTGCCAGCAAGATTTTCCAAAATAGAAAGATTTCCTCCCACCAATATTCCTTCACCGGTTCCTTGTTTGTTATTTTTATTTATCACCACTGGGTAATTTATTTTATCTCCTACCACACATTTTCTTATGGATTCGATAGAATCAATTTGTACTTGTTCGGCAGTTTTCCAGTCAGCAGGAAAGCTGTTACACATCTTGGAATGAATGGAGGCGATTCCAAAATTTTTATTTAGATGCGAATGAATAACGGTAGCATCGCTGAATCCAATTATCCATTTTGGCTTCGCAATAAATTTTCTAAAATCAAGACCATCAATTATCCTTACAGCACCATAACCACCCCGTCCAAGCATAATTGCTTTTATTGAGGGGTCATCCAGCATACTTTGAAAATCTTTTGCTCTTTCTTCATCATTTCCTGCAAATGTAAAATCCCTTGCGTCAACAGTATTGCCGATTCTTATTTCAAATCCCCATTCCTTCATTTTTTTAACCGCAGGCTGAATATCTTCTAAGGTAATAAAACCCGATGGGCAGGTAATTCCTATTATATCGCCTTGTTTTAAATATGGTGGAATTTTTTTAAGAGCATCATCCTGTATATCATGAATAGTATCTACTTCTATAGAAGATGTAACAGACATTAATGGGATCAGGGATGAAAGAAAATTTTTACGATTCATACTTTTTTAAATAAACAACAACTCTTTAAGCACGACATTAATAAAGATACACCGGGTAAAATAATAGCCAAGAAACCCGGCTTTATTCAGACGAAAGGTTACAAGTGAAGCAGCTTCATGTTTGGGCATTGAAAGCGTTTACGGTATTTTTGCAAACTTAAATTTATCAGGAGAGACATGGTATGAAAGATTTTAAACGGTACTTATTAACTGCTGCTTTACCTTATGCAAATGGCCCGTTACATATAGGCCACCTGGCAGGATGTTACTTACCAGCAGATATTTATGCACGCTACCTACGACTCCAGGGCAAAGATGTAAAATTTGTGGGCGGAAGTGACGAGCACGGCGTACCGATTACCATCAGGGCGATGAAAGAAAACGTAACTCCTCAGGAAGTAGTAGATAAGTACCATGCGATTATTAAAGATAGTCTTAAACAGATGGGGATATCTTTTGACATTTATTCCCGCACATCAAATCCTGTTCATCATAAAACTGCGTCAGACTTTTTTTTGAATCTTTATAATAAAGGATTGTTTGAAGAAAAAGAAACAGAACAATATTACGATGAAGAGAAGAAAACTTTTTTAGCAGACAGGTATATTACAGGCACTTGTCCCGTCTGCGGATATCCAAGCGCTTATGGTGATCAGTGCGAAAATTGTGGCTCTTCTCTTAGCCCGGAGTTACTAATAAATCCCAAGAGTGCTTTAAGTGATGCCATACCGGTGAAAAAGAAAACAACACACTGGTATTTTCCATTGCAAAACTATGAGGAATTTTTGCGCAAATACATACTCGAAGATCATAAAGAATGGAAGAATAATGTTTATGGTCAATGCAAAAGCTGGCTTGATAAAGGTTTGCAGCCAAGAGCAATGACCCGTGACAGTAACTGGGGGGTAAAAGTCCCCATTGAAGGCGCTGAAGGGAAAGTGCTTTATGTTTGGTTTGATGCACCCATTGGTTATATATCTGCCACAAAAGAATTACTTGAAAACTGGAAGGACTATTGGTGTGATGAGGAAACGAAGTTGGTACATTTTATAGGAAAGGATAATATCGTTTTCCATTGCATTATTTTTCCAGCAATGCTAAAAGCACATGGTGAATTTATTTTACCAGACAATGTACCTGCAAATGAATTCCTGAATATTGAAGGCCAAAAAGTATCTACCAGCCGCAATTGGGCGGTTTGGGTTGATGAATATGTAAAAGATTTTCCGGACCAGCAGGACGTATTGAGGTATGTACTTTGTGCAAATGCGCCTGAAACCAAAGACAATGATTTTACCTGGAAAGATTTCCAGGACAGGA
>JBDUCK010000249.1:0-5261 GCA_040003485.1 Ferruginibacter sp.
AATTGAGTTTGTTCGGTAATTATTTAGTTTATTTGCACACGAAAAACAAAACTAACATGACTTTAAAAAAATTATTACCTCTATTAATTGCATTGGTTGCAATACCTTTTTTAATAAATGCCCAGGTTACTACAAGTAGTATTTCGGGTGTAATTCAAAATAAGTCTGGAGAATTATTGGCCGGAAGTACTATTGAACTTACCCATATCCCCACCGGCACAAAGTATAAAACCAGCAGCCGCAAAGATGGCAGGTACGACCTTGTAAATTTAATTCCTGGCGGGCCCTATGCGCTTAACATATCCTACGTAGGTTATACAGCAGTTACAGAACCTGCACTGGTATTGGCTTTGGGCGAAAATACCCGCTACGATGTATCGCTGGAAAGTACCTCTACCGTATTGAGTACCGTAGTAGTAGCAGCATCGGGAGGCGCAGGGATTAGTGCAAAAAGAAAAACCGGCGCTTCTACCAGTATTAGCCGGGCACAAATAAATGCATTGCCTACTCTTTCCAGAAGCCTTCAGGATTATACAAGGCTTACACCCCAAGCCAATGGCAATTCGTTTGGCGGTGTGAGTAATCGTTTTAATAATATCACAATTGATGGGGCGGTAAATAATGACGTATTTGGCTTGTCAGGCAGCGGCACACCTGGGGGCCAGGCGGCTACCACGCCTATTTCATTAGATGCAATACAGGAAGCGCAGGTAGTATTGGCTCCTTATGATGTTTCTTATGGCAATTTTACCGGGGCTGGCATTAATGGTATTACAAGATCTGGTACAAATAAATTTGAGGGTTCAGTTTATTATTTTGTACGCAATGAAAATACGATAGGCAAAGATCCTATTACCCGTATAAAATCTACGGCTTTTAGTGATAAGCAATATGGTGCCCGTATTGGTGGCCCAATTATTAAAAACAAATTGTTCTTTTTTGTAAGTGGTGAATTGGCGAGAAAAGATCAGCCAACAATTTATAACGCCGGCGAAAATTCTTCATTGCTTACAAAAGCGGAGGCGCAAAAACTTACAGACACATTAAATATTAAATATAAATACGATGTTGGTACCTCTGATGTTTTTGCTGCGCAAACGCAAAGCGATAAATTATTTGGACGGCTAGATTGGAATGTCACACAGAAGCATCATTTAACTATCAGGCACAATTACATTAAAGCCTTTGACGATAATATTTCCCGCTCTCCTACGCTATTCCGCTTTGGAAATAATACCTATCGTTTCAATAACTCTCAAAATATTACTGTTGCAGAATTGCGCAGTACTTTCAACAAAACTCTTTCTAATAACTTAATTGTAGGGCGGCATAAAATAAGGGATTTTCGCACTACATTAGGCTCCCCGTTTCCCTCAGTAGAAATAAACCAGGGCGCAGGAATTGTGCAGCTAGGATCGGAAAGAAGTTCTACAGCAAACGAATTGGACCAGGATATTCTGGAAGTAACTGATAACTTAAAAATCTTCAAAGGAAAAAATACTTTCACAATTGGTACACACAATGAGTTTTTTAAATTCAGAAATTTATTTATTAATAATTTAAACGGCAGGTGGAGATTTAATAGCCTTGCCGATTTCTATAATAATATTCCTAAAAATTTCGATGTTACTTATTCTGCCAATAAAACTGCTGATACCAGGCCCGATGCCAAATTTAAAGCTGCACAACTCGGCTTCTATCTGCAAGATGAAATTCAAACATCTCCCAATTTCAGGCTTACGCTTGGCTTAAGAGTAGATATGCCAATTATAAATACAAAGCCAGCACGTAATCCCGTGGTTGACTCTACTTATAATGGATTGTATAATACTCAGAATATTCCTAATAGGCAATTATTATGGTCTCCAAGAGTTGGATTTAATTACGATCCCGAAGGAGATAGAAGCATTATCATTCGTGGCGGCGCAGGCGTATTTACTGGCAGGGTTCCCTTTGTATGGATATCCAACCAGTTTTCAAATACAGGCTTATTGTTAAAAACTACCAGCCAGTCTGGCGTAGCTAATATTAATGGCGGTAATGGATTTAATCCTGCTATAGATCAAAGTTCTATTGGAACTGGAGCTTCAAGTTTTGAAGCTAATGTTATTGATGAAAAGTTTAAAATTCCACAGGTTGCCAGATTTAACCTGGCAACAGACGTAAAACTCTTTGGAGGTATTAATTTAACTTTGGAAACAATTTTATCAAAAACAATTAATAACGTTTTTTATCAGAATGTAAATTTAAAACCTTCTGTTGGATTTGTAGACCCCGCCTACAATAATGGCTTTGATAAAAGGATTGCTTTTGGATCTTCTACGGCAACGAGAAATATAAATCCTTTGATTACACGTGCTATTTATTTAACAAATACCAGTAAGGGATATTCCTTAAATATTGGCGCTACTCTTAATAAAACCTGGAAGCATTTCTTTGGCCAATTGGCATACAATTATAATTCTTCAACCGATATAAATAGTGGCGCCAGTTCTACCGCCTTATCTAACTGGGAGTTTGTGCAAGTAGTAGGAGACCCAAATAATGCAGGGCTTTCAATTTCAAACTACGAATTGAGGCACAGGATTACCGGAGTATTCAGCACTAACTTTAGCTTTGCAAAGCATTTTAAAACCTCGGTTGCTCTATTCTATGAAGGAAATTCTGGGCAGCCATTTACCTATGTAGTTAATGGCGATCTTAACAGCGATAATCAATTTGGTAATGATCTTGTATATGTTCCAAACAACCCCGGCGAAATAAAATTTGTAGACCAGTTGAATAGCGCAGGTACAGTGGTTTCTACAGCAGCTCAACAATCAGCTGCCTTTGAAACTTTTATTCAAAATGACAAATACCTTACTAAAAGAAGGGGTCAATATGCAGAAAGAAATGGAAGAAGCACACCATTTGAACATGTTATTGATGGAAGAATAGCACAAGATCTTTATGTAAAAGTTGGCGAAAGGAAACATTCTGTGCAAGTAACTTTTGACGTATTTAATTTAACTAACCTTATCAATAAAGATTGGGGGCGTAAATACTCGGTTACCAACCAGGCTTATAACCTTCTTACAACCATCAACAGAACTTCAGGCCCTTTTATTGGCAAAGGATATAACTTTACTACTGCGAGTTCACAAACCCCATGGGGCATTAATTTCTCATCCAGGTGGCAAGGACAAATTGGATTCAGATATACATTCGATTAAAAAAGAATTTATCTTAAAAATAAAAAAAACGCTTCAAAAAATTGAAGCGTTTTTTTTATCA
The DNA here is from genome assembly GCA_040003485.1 of Ferruginibacter sp. GTDB lineage: Bacteria > Bacteroidota > Bacteroidia > Chitinophagales > Chitinophagaceae > Ferruginibacter. The sequence continues at coordinate 3,274 of JBDUCK010000249.1, forward strand.
TCATATTATTTTCGCATTATCACTTTATACTATTATCGCACTCCAGCCCCCACCCCCATTCCAAAAAAACAGGGAAGGCCCTGGCCCAGGTTTCTACATTATGCCTGCCATCTTTCAGTTCAAGATATTTAATATCTTTTTTTGCATCGTATCCTTTATTGGTAAGTTCTTTTATCATACTTAATGTATCGTCAATTGAATCTATAACCCCGTTATTATTCCTGTCGGCAATTTCATCTAAAGTACCCACTTCAAAAAAGAATTTTAACCAGGGTGAATAGTTTCCTTCCTTTACCTGGCGTTGCATAATGCGGTCTTTATCTTCATCAAAATCATCGTCTGACTGGTCTTTACTACGCCACCATAATGAGCCGCTGAAAACGCCCAGTTTTGTAAATTCTGCAGCCTGGTTCCATACAATATCCATAGCACATAAACCTCCCAGAGAAAAACCTGCAAATGCCTTTTCTTTAAAAGAAATTACCTGGTAGGTTTTGCGCAGGTGAGGCAGTAATTCTTCCATTATAAAACGGGTGTATAAACCCGCTTTTGCGCCACGGCCTTTATAGTCCAGTATGCCTGCAGTGCCATACTCATTTTTTCTATCCGGCGCACAATATATTCCCACACAAAATAATGGCGCTATCTTTTTTGTAATGATGAGTGATTCAAGTATTTCCTCAAAAGGCATTTTTACCAGGTCCTGCCCATCATTAATAAGCAACAAACTAATATCAGTTTGCGAAGTAACATCAACAGGAATGTAGCAATCAATTGTAACCGTCCTTTCCAGGAACTTAGAATAAAGTATGTGATTTTCAATTATAATTTCGCCTGATCTTTCAATGGACATAAGCTGCAAAAATAAGTAAAGCACCGCAAAAAAAAGTAAGGTAATTATTTCAAAAAAACATAACTTGTTTTATCGTCGGCAAAAAAAATAGCTGAACGGGATAGATGTAAAAAATATGTATCCAGGTTATTTTTAAATAAAAAAATCCCTCTAATAATTAAACAATTTTTTATGAAAAAAATCGGTGTCTTACATGGCAAGGAAAGAAGCTTTCCGGATGCATTTGTAGAAAGAATAAACAGCAAAAACGTAGCTGGAATAATGGCAGAGCCTGTACGCATTGATAAGGTGATGCAGGGAGAGCCAAGCGGCTATGCGGTTATTTTTGATCGGATATCCCAGGATGTTCCTTTTTACAGAGCTTATTTAAAAAATGCAGCCTTGTGTGGTACCATGGTTATAAACAATCCATTTTGGTGGAGCGCCGATGAGAAATTTTTTAATAATTGCCTGGCCACTAAAATTGATGTCCCCGTTCCGAAAACGGTTATACTTCCTTCCCGGGAATTACCAACGGATACCAGTGCAGATTCATTTGCGAATCTTGCGTACCCAATGGACTGGGATGGCATTTTTAAATACATCGGTTTCCCGGCTTACATGAAACCTTATGCAGGTGGTGGGTGGAAAAGTGTTTACCAGCTAAACAGCATGGACGAGTTTTTTGAAAAGCACGCCGAAACAGAACAACTGGTAATGATGCTGCAGGAAGAAATAAAATTTGATGAATATTACCGTTGCTATTGCATTGGTGGCAAGCATGTACGCATTATGCCTTATGAGCCACGTAATCCGCATCACCTGCGTTATGTAGCCGATTTTAAACCCTCGCCAGAGCGGCATAAACTAATGGAAGATATAGTGCTCAGGATCTGCCGCTACCTTGGCTATGATTTTAATACTGTAGAATTAGCCATCAGGGATGGCGTGCCCTATGCCATTGATTTTTGCAACCCTGCCCCCGATGCAGAAGTAACAAGCGTTGGCCAGGAAAATTTTGACTGGGTGGTAGAAACTGCTGCAAACTATGCGATAGAACTTGCACAAAACCATGTAGAAGATGCAGATAATTTAACCTGGGGAGAATACATAAAACGCAGCGCTAATAAACAAAAACTTTATTAATGGATAACGG
>JBDUCK010000028.1:0-17673 GCA_040003485.1 Ferruginibacter sp.
ATATCAGCCATAGAAAGCGTAGCAAATTATACACGTCCCATTCATACTATAATGCGTACTTATGGCGGAAAACAATTGATACCCGGTGCCGCCACCATTTTTTTTGTAAATGAAAATGGGTATGCAGTTACCTGCAAACATGTAGTAGAGCTGATAGCTTCTGCCGATCATATCAACCAGCAATTCAATAATTTTAAAAAAGAAAGGCAGCAGATCTTAAATCATCCAAAATACAAGCAGCTACTAAAAGGACTGGAACTCAAATACAAATATCAGCCCGACACTATCATCCAAGTAAAAAATAATTTTGTAGATAGTGTAGATGCCATGAGCGGATTTACCTGGCATGTGCATCCAACTTTAGATCTTGCTATTTTAAAATTTAATGATTTTGGTAAGATACTTTACACCGATTGTGCAAAATTTATTAAAGACGAAACTGTGATCAAACAGGGTAAATTTTTATGCCGTCTTGGTTTTCCCTTCCCGGAGTTTACCAATTTTACTTTTAATAACACCGCAGATGATATTGAATGGACAAATACGGGTGTGGCGGTCTCTCCACGGTTTCCATTAGAAGGAATGATCACCCGGTTCCTGGCAGATCAGGCACATGGTTTGTTTGGGATAGAAATGAGTACCCCCGGGCTTCGTGGGCAAAGTGGCGGCCCTTTGTTTGATGAAAGCGGCAACGTATATGGCATGCAGTTTTCTACCAAGCACCTGCACCTTGGCTTTGACCTCGTAGATAAGGAAATCATGATTAACAACACGGTAAAGAAAGTAACCGATTACTCTTTCATACACCTCGGGCAATGTATACATGTGAATGCCATTAAAGCTTTTTTGGCAGAACATAACGTACCTTTTTACGAGCAATAAAAAATATTAATTTTTAATTCAAAATCTATTCTTCCCACAGATTAATTCTCTCTTTAGCGCAGTCCAGGTTTACCCGTTAAAAAAATATAAAAGTGGAATAATTTGCCCAACATAATGAGTATCTCATTTGGTTACCGTTGCATTTTAAATGGCATGATTTTTAATATTTTTTAGTAAACAAAAACTCATTTATTATGGCAAATTCATCAAGCACTGCTTCACCAAAAAATAGCAGTAAAAATGTTCCTGCAAAAAAAATAAGCCCATCTTCCAACACACGATTAGAAGAATTTTTTGTAGATGAAATAAAGGATATTTACTGGGCAGAGAAACACCTGGTAAAAACGCTTCCTAAAATGCAGAAAGCGGCAACTTCAACTGAACTTAAGCAGGCATTTGCAGATCACCTGGAAACAACCAAAGGGCATGTTACAAGGCTGGAGGAAGTCTTTGGCCTTTTAGGTCAAAAAGTTGTTGCAAAAAAATGTGATGCCATGGAAGGCATTACCAAGGAAGGGGCAAGTATTATTGAAGACACAGATGCAGGTACCGCCACCCGGGATGTAGGCTTAATATTAGCTGCACAAAAAGTAGAGCATTACGAAATCTCCACTTACGGTGGCTTGGCTCAACTTGCCAAAACTTTGGGTAAAGATGATGTAGCTGCGATTTTAAGCACAACCCTTAATGAAGAAAAAGAATGCGACGAATTACTGACGGGCATTGCTGAAAATGATATAAACTACGAAGCAGAAAAGGAAGGATAACGTATAATAAATGTAAAATAAAAAAAGGAGAATATCTCCTTTTTTTATTTTCGGCTTTTTTACTTTTTTATTTAAATTAAATAACTTTAAGAAAAGATTTAATACTCCTGCCCTAATTCCAGGTTTTCAATTCTACATACTTCAAACAATTACATTATGGCAATCAATAAAAAAAAGAATCCTGTACAGCCTGATAAAAAACTAACAGACCTAAATCCCGATATTGAACATGGCGAAAACCAATTTATGACTACTGACCAGGGGCTAAAAATAAATGATGATCAGAATTCTTTAAAGGCCGGTGAACGGGGGGCAACACTGCTGGAAGATTTTATTCTCCGGGAAAAAATAACCCATTTTGATCATGAACGGATTCCCGAAAGAATTGTGCATGCCAGGGGAACCGCCGCCCATGGTGTTTTTGAATGCTACGAATCAATGGCCAGATATACCAAGGCAGGTTTTTTAAGCGCTGCCGGAAAAAAAACGCCGGTATTTGTCCGCTTTTCTACCGTAGCAGGCTCCCGGGGAAGTACAGACCTGGCCAGGGATGTAAGAGGATTCTCCGTAAAATTTTATACTGATGAAGGCAACTATGACCTGGTAGGAAATAACATGCCGGTGTTCTTTATACAGGATGCCATAAAATTTCCTGACCTGATACATGCTGTAAAGCCTGAGCCACACCGGGAAATTCCGCAGGCTGCTTCTGCTCATGATACTTTTTGGGATTTTATTTCTTTAATGCCCGAAAGCATGCATATGATTATGTGGGCTATGAGTGACCGGGCAATACCGAGAAGCCTGCGTATGATGGAAGGGTTCGGCGTTCATACTTTCCGGCTGATAAATGAGGCAGGCAAATCTGTGTTTGTAAAGTTTCACTGGAAGCCACTGTTAGGTGTACACGCTGTTGCGTGGGATGAAGCTACCCGGATATCCGGTAAAGATCCTGACTTTCACCGCAGGGATTTATGGGATGCAATTGATAAAGGTGCTTTTCCTGAATGGGAATTTGGCGTGCAGATCGTAGAGGAAAAAGACGAACATAAATTCCCTTTTGACCTGCTGGACCCGACAAAATTAATTCCTGAGGAAATGGTGCCGGTACAACTCATCGGCAAAATGACACTTAACCGCAATCCTGATAATTTTTTTGCAGAAACTGAACAGGTTGCTTTTCACCCCGGTCATTTGGTACCGGGTATAGATTTTTCAAATGACCCTTTGTTACAGGGCCGTTTATTTTCATATACTGACACACAACTTTCACGGTTAGGCAGCGCTAATTTTCATGAGATCCCCATTAACCGTTCTGTAAATCCCGTTCACAATAATCAACGTGATGGCCACATGCGGCAGCAAATAAATAGTGGTAAAGTTGCCTATCATCCCAACAGTATGGGCGGCGGTTGCCCCTTCCAGGCAAAAGCTACTAAGGGTGGTTTTACTTCTTATGCGGAAAGAATTGACAGTAAAAAAATAAGAGCCCGCAGCCAGAGTTTCTTTGACCATTTTAGCCAGGCCACTTTATTTTATAACAGCCAAAGCCCTGCAGAAAAAAATCATCTTACAAATGCCCTGCGTTTTGAATTGAGCAAAGTAGAAATCCCTGCTATCCGGGAAAGAATGGTAGGCTTGCTGACGCAGGTAGATAAAACACTTGCCGCAAATGTAGCTGATGCACTTGGCCTGCCTGTTCCTAAAGGGCCGGTTATGCCGATGAATCATTCTATACCTGCAGATGGTAATCCGAAAAATTTTCAGCCAATTAAGGTAACCCTCCCAATCAGCGAATCGCCCGCCCTAAGTATGAAAAATTTAAAACGGGATACTATAAAAACCAGGTGCGTAGCCATTCTTATAGCCCCGGGCGTAGATACCGGCTTGCTGAATAATATGACCGGCGCCTTAACAGCTCAGGGAGCTCAGTTTAAAATAATAGCACCAAAGCTTGGCATGATTGCAGGCACGAATGGCAAAGCTGTTAAAGCAGATGAAAGTTTTTTAATTGCCACATCTGTAGTTTACGATGCGGTATATATACCAGGCGGAGAGGAGAGTGTAGCTGCCCTTATACAGATACCGGAAGCGCTTCATTTTGTAGAAGAGGCTTATAAACATTGCAAGCCTGTTGCTGCTGATGCAGATGCTGCAGCATTTATTGAATACACTTATCTTGGCAACAATATGGATGATAAAAATTATGATGCAACAGCAGATGGTGTAATACTGGGCAGTAATAAAAATGATATTTCTAAATCATTTATCAATGCCATGAAGCAACACCGTTTTTGGGACAGGGAGATGCAAAGAAATATACCGGCTTAACATTTAATAAAAATTTTATTTACCTAAACATCCTTTTAAAAAAGGATGTTTTTTATTATGGCCGCCTGTTACCAACCAACGGCTTTTATAGAAGACTGATGTAATGAAAAATTTCAAATATTAATGTTCAACAAAAATCTGCCGCCGGGTTGCTACGCCCGATAGAAGTGAAAAGCCTTTGCCGCAGGCAAAGCTTGTAACGTATAGCGGGGCCACTGCTTCACAAATAAATTTAGCCGGCGTTCATATTTCCACCATCTGCTTTTGGGTTTGAATAATTAACTTTGCCGCATGTTACAGATAAGCCATCGTGGGCAGCAGATGCCCGCCTCTCCCATTCGCAAACTGGTGCCCTTTGCCGAAGCAGCCAAAAAAAAAGGTATAAAAGTGTATCACTTAAATATTGGCCAGCCAGATATTGAAACCCCCCGCCAATGCTTAGACGCTGTAAAAAACTGCAACATACGTGTGCTGGAATACAGCCACAGCGCCGGTAATGAAAGCTACCGGAAAAAATTAGTGGAGTATTATGCAAAGAATAAAATTGCGGTTACCGCCAACGATATTATTGTTACTACCGGTGGCAGCGAAGCTATACTCTTTGGTTTTATGGCCTGCCTGGATGCCGGGGACGAAGTAATTATTCCGGAACCATTTTATGCCAACTATAATGGCTTTGCTATACAGGCTGATGTAAACGTAGTGCCCATTGGCAGCGCTATAGAAACAGGCTTTGCCCTGCCGCCCATTGCCGATTTTGAAAAAGCCATTACGCCAAAAACAAAAGCAATTGTAGTGTGCAACCCAAACAACCCAACCGGGTATTTGTACAGCGCTGCAGAAATGGAAACGCTTAAAGAGATAGTGATAAAGCATGACCTGTTTTTATTTGCAGATGAAGCTTACCGGGAGTTTTGTTACGAAGGCACACATACCAGCGCTATGCATTTGCAGGGGGCAGAACAAAATGTGATATTGATGGATACCATCAGCAAAAGATACAGCGCCTGCGGCGGGAGGATTGGCGCTTTCATTACAAAAAATGCAGCAGTATTAAATGCTGCAATGAAGTTTGCACAAGCCCGCCTGAGCCCGCCCTTTTATGCGCAGGTATTGGGCGAAGCAGCGGTGGATCTGCCTGATAATTATTTTGATACCACTAAAGCTGAATACAAATTGCGCAGGGATACAATAGTGAAAAGACTGAATGCTATGCCCGGAGTATTTTGCCCTAACCCTGGCGGGGCATTTTATGCCATGACCCGGCTGCCGATTGATGATTGCGATAAATTTTGTCAATGGTTGCTGGAAGATTTTAGTTATGAAGGTGCAACAATAATGCTGGCGCCTGCTACCGGTTTTTATAGCACTCCAGGCCTTGGCAAAAATGAAGTAAGGCTGGCGTATGTATTAAATGTGGCGGCGATAAATAAAGCCATGGATTGCCTGGAGAAGGCTTTACTGGTGTATCCGGGCAGGGTAAAAGAAATTTAAAATGCCCCAGACGATTGTTTTAAACCAGGTTTAGCAGCTAAGAAAATATTTCATCTAAATTTCGTCCTGCAGAAAAGCTTTAATAAGCGCCTGCCACTGCATTACTGAAAGGCCGCCGTACGCACCTATTGCTACAACAGTATTACGTAATTTATCTGTCAGTCTTTTTACATCCGTGTTGGGCAATTCGTTACGCCCATGATAAGATGCGGTTACTTTGCTGCCCAGGCGTTGTATCATAAAAGTGGAGGTAGCGCCTTCTTTAAAAAAATGTGCTGTCTCGTTACCGGTAGTTGCAGGATTGGCGCAGGAGCCGACGATCAGGGCAAGCAATTCTGCATCACCATGTTCATTCATCTCTTCCTGTATGCTCATTACTTTTACCCAGTCATATCCATCCCCCTCCCGCATGCCAGGCCCGGGAATGTCAATCATAAAGTAGTCATTCTTTTCAGCAAGCCGAAGCACAGGGTTTCCATCGTTGCCAGCCAGGATAAATTCGGCACTTAATGCGCCGCACAACTTATGCCATACCGGTACATTTTTTAAACGCATAGCGGCCCTTCTGAAGATTTTCAGCGCATCTTCCTTATTTTGTGCAACTACTGACTCTTCCAGGTCTGTAGCTTTGCCCTGTATATTTTGCGGAATGATGGGGCTGGCGGACGATTGGGACGTATCCATAATTTTGAATTTATTTGTTTTTCTTAAAACGGCACCGGAAATAGTGCTTTCAATTTTTGCGCCAAAAGCCATGTATCTATTGTATATGAAATGAAATATTTAACGTGTTGCAAAAAAAGTAAAAAAAGAAAAGTAATTTTCATCCTCATTATCAATTATTAAGAGTTAAAGGAAATTATTATCAACATACATTTATATGGAAGAACAACAATTGAATTTGGGCATTGGCACAAGATTACAGCATACTCAATTTGGACCAGGTGTAGTGGTAGGCGTTCGGTATGCAACTTATTTAATTTCTTTTATTAACACTGGTATAAAAGAAATAGATAAAACAGATGAAAATCTGGAAGAAATTATACCCGAAAATGTAACGGCAGAAATTGAAACTTCAAGTGAAATAGAAAAATCTTTATTAAAAATTTTGAGGCAATGGGGAGATGTGGGTGAAGTGGTTCCGCTGGGCGATAAATGGCTCGGTGGTAGCCTGGCTTTACAACCTGCAGATAAAACATTAAAGCCAAAGGAATTTCCTATTGAAGATTTTTTTCATAAGATTGTGATGTTGAGAGACCGCCTTAGGGTACTTGAACAAAACATAAACAGCCATAAAAAATTAAGCGATGAAGAAAAGGTAAACCTGCAGCAATACATAACAAGATGCTATGGCTCCCTTACAACATTTAATGTTTTATTTAAAAATAAAGCGCACTTTTTTGTGGGCGATAAAACCGGGAAAGAAGATTAAAGTTTTAAAAAGAGAAACTTATTTTTTGAGGCATTGCCAGCACAAGTGGTAGTGGCTTTTTAAAATTTAAAACTGTAAAGAATGAGCATCTACCAAACAGAAAATTCCGTAGAAAAATCATTTGATGAAGATTTTATACCCGAAGAACAATTGCAAGCCCAATGGTCTGAGTTTATAGAATTTAAAAAAGTAATTGCCGAAATATCGGCTTTACAAAAAAGGCCGGTTTCGATCCTGGATATTGGCATAGGTAGTGCCAGGGTGGTTAAACATCTTTGTGGTATAGCAGAGATCTGGAATAGTATAGCTGCTTATCATGGCATTGACAATGCAGCAGCCTGCCTGGCTATCTCAAACAAAGTAATTAAAGATCAAAACATCGGGGATAAAGTATCAGTAAGCTTTTTAGAAGCGAATGATTTAAATACGCTGGATAAAAAGTATGATATTATTATCACCACCTGGTTTACTCCCGGAAATTTTTATCCGGATAATTTTTCATTTGAAACTTATAAAGAATCCGGTAACAAACTTGATTTATCTAAAAATGAAAAGTTTGAAAAAATATTTTCGGCTGCTTACGATCTATTAAATCCCGGCGGAGAGATTGTACTCGGCTCCTGCTATTTAGATAATACCAGGACCAGGAAAAAACAGGAACTATTTTATAAAAAACTGGGGATGAATGTAATTACAGATGCAGGAGATAGTTTTACAGCAACCAAAGAAAAATTCTGGTCGCAGCGTTTTACAAAAGAAAAAATACAAAACTATTTCAGTTTTGTACCGCCTGAAAATATTATCTACACGCCATTAGATACTTATGATTTTGCTTTGCAGGTCCGGATAAAAAAGAACTTTTAATTAAGGGTTGGGTTCTAAAAGATTACTTTATCCAGTTAAATTTATATTCAATGGGCGCCTTTAGGCCACGCTCTGATATATTTCTAAAGCGTTGGGGAAGTGCCATCAGGTAATCCCGGGCTTTTTCTGCGGCAGCATTTATGCCGGTAATATCTGCAATATTCCATTCTGTAATAAGGCTATCCAGTATCTGGGTATAATCCATACTTGTGTAAACGCCCAGCCTCTGTGCTGCATCGCTGAAGTGCGAAAAAGTAGCACCGATGGCCTCGCCACTTTGACGTAGAAAATGTGCCGGCATAACAATTTTTTTGCGCATCATATCTTCAAAAGCAAGCATCATTTCGCTGGGATCAATTTCAAAAATTTTTGTTACAAAATTTTTGTATGCTTTTGCATGCCTGGCCTCATCTGCCGCAATTACCCCACATATTTTTGATAGCTGATCACTACCATGTTTTTTTGCCTGCGTGGCTGTTCGGCGGTGAGAAATATTGGTTGCCAATTCCTGGAAGGAGGTATAAACAAAGTTCCGGTAAGGGTCTCTTGCCGTACCGATCTGCATACCGTCAGCAATTAAATACTGGGTACTTATTTCCATCTGCCGCATGTTTACCCTGCCACTGAGGTACAGGTATTTATTCAGTAAATCGCCGTGGCGGTTCTCTTCAGCAGTCCACATTCTTACCCATTTACTCCAGCCGTCAGTTGCTAATTTATCTATACCTACAACATCGGTAAGCCAGCTTTCGTAAGTAGGCAAAGCTTCTTCCGTTATAACATCACCAACAAGTACGGCCAGGTAATCATAGGGCAATGCTTTGCATTGCTCCTGCAGTTCCTTTATTTCTGTGGTAAAATTTTCATTTGTGCTGTCGGGGAGCATGTCAGCAGGCTGCCAATTAGTATCGGGGCTTTTAAGAAATTCACTTATAATGCTATCAATTTTTTGTTCAAGAAATTGCATTACTTCAATGCGGGTATTTTTCAAATTCATTTTATTATTGCAGAGAGACAAGGAGATATTGGATAGGTTAATATTCAAATCCTGGTTCAATTTTTTTAGATTGCAGGGGCAAAGGTAAGTGATAAATAATTGCTTACATGTTAAAAACGAATAATAAAAGTAGCCTGTTAAGCTGGTAGCAACAAGGAATATTTCCGGGCAATTATTTTACACTCTCCACAGCCATAGATTTACACGTAACAATTTCTTTGAAAGTATCTACTTGCATTCTGCTTTTTAATATCGTATTTTGTTTCTCCACTTATCTCTCCATCACAGCAATCCTATCTAACGGTATTTTTATTTTTTAATCATTAAATTTTTTTTATGAAAAAAAGAATTGTATCTATCATGGGTGCCTGTTTGCTATTATTTGCTCTTTCTGCCCCGGCACAACTCAGCAAGCGGGTTTCAAAAAAGGATGCCAAAAAGACTATGACCTGGACAACAAAATCTGCGCCGGCAAAAGACCTTGCCAGTAAAGGGGTAGACCATTTTATGAATGCTGAATTTGAAGAAGGTTACAATGATTTATCAGCGGCCATAAAATTAGATCCCGATTTTACGGTTGCTCTTTTATTTATGTCAAACCTGGCCAGGGGAGAAAGCAGCAAAGCTTATGCCGCACGTGCAATAAAAAGTGCTGCCAATAAAACTGAAGGAGAAAAATTATTTTCCAGCCTGGCGGATGAAAAAGGTACCCAGGAAACAAGGAGGGATACCTGGGCAAAACTTCATACAATGTTTCCCGATGGAGGTATGATTGGCCATTATTATGCCATAACCCGGGCTACGCCCGAAGAAAGATTTACGGCTGCAGAGGATTATATAAAACAATTTCCGGATGCACCTGCCATGTACAATGCCCTTGCATATTATTATATGCAGGACAAAAAAGATAATACAATGGCAAAAAAATATTTTGAAAAATATATCGCCCTTTACCCCGATGGTGCTAATCCATATGATTCGATGGGTGAATTTTATTTAGACACCGGGGATAGTACAAATGCAGAAAAATATTATAAGCTGGCTTTAGAAAAATTTCCATTTCTTAACAGTTCCATTAATGCGCTTCAAAAAATTAATGATGCCAAGCCTAAAACTGATGTAAAATAATTTACTTCGTTTTTTATAAAAAAGAACAGGTTTTAAATGAACCTGTTCTTTTTTATTTGTCAGGATTGATAAACTTCCTTTAAAACAATATTCTATAAATTAATTTTCTTCTGCTTTTATTCAAAAAATAGTTTCTGCAATTAAGTACCTCATACTTTGTATCCTCATTTTTTAACCGTTGTATACTGCCACACCGGATTTATTTGCATTATTGCATTAATAACATACTATCCACGCTGCTGCAAAAAAACGGTTACGACGTGTGTATGTACTTAACAATTATGTAATATTTCTTTTTGGGCATAATACTTTCATACGGCTGAAAGCCTTTATCAGTAAAGCTTTCACATTTCATTAGCCTTGTTTAAGATACCGGAGGAAACAATAAGTTGATTTGCAGCATGATTTGCAGCAACCTACTTTTACGTCATGAATCGCTTGTTCAAATGAAAATTTTAAGAAACAGAACATTAACCTTTAACTAAAATTTTAAATTATGAAACAGGCAATTAACAAAACGAAAATGGTTACGATGGGCATATTTGCCTTTTACACCATGGGATTACCGCAGGTAACATTTGCAGCTAAAAAAACCAATGATCCCGTAGAATTGAAACTGATCAGTAATATCAAAAGCCAACCGCTTTTTCAGCTCAGCCTGAATAATGATGAAGCAGATGAATATTTTATTACGGTAAAAGACCGTGATCAGAATGTGCTATATTCTGAAAAATTAAAAGGCATCAATCTTTCCAGGAAATATCAACTGGCTATTGATGAGGACGATCTTTTAGCCCCGGAATTTGGAATAAATATTGAAGTCACTTCAGCAAAAAAGCATAAAACCGAAGTGTATAAAGTAAGGTCACGAACAGATGTTGTAAAAAATATCGAAGTCGCCATCTTGTAATACATTTTTGCTTTTGTAACCTCAGCACATTTTTTTAGCAATACCTGCCGGTCGCTGTGACCTGTAGGTATTGCTATTTATATACGAGGAGAATGTATAAAAAAAGCCAACAGGGAATAATAAAATATATTTGAGAAATCAATTTAAATTTAGTGGCGTTATCCATAAAGGGATTATTACTTTTACGAATTCGTTGCCTTTGGCAGAGCTGGGTAAATATATAATGAATGCACAATCATTTTTCCGATACCTTATTTCAGTTGGTTCACTCACTTGAAAAAGCTGAGAAAAGGCATTTTAAACTTTACATTAAAAGAAGTTCCGCTAAAGAAGATCTGAAAATCATCAGGCTGTTTGATGCCATTGATAAACTAACGGAGTATGATGAAAAGCTGCTGCTAAAAACATTAAAGGATATTACGAGGCCTCAGCTATCAAATTTAAAAGCTCACCTGTACAAACAATTGCTGGCAAGCCTGCGCCTGTTAAAAACAAATGAAAATATTGATCTTAAGTTAAGTGAACACCTGGATAATGCCCGGCTGCTGTACAACAAAGGCTTAAAATTACAGAGCCTGAATATTCTTGAGCGGGCAAAAGAACTGGCCAAGACAAACCAGAAAATGAATTTCCTGGTACAGGTAATTTCGCTTGAAAAAAAAATTGAGACCCTTCATATTACACGCAGTACCTTAGAAAAAACCCAGTTAATTGCAGAAGAAGCACTTGACATAAGTGGCCACATAGATCGGGTAACCAGGCTGTCTAATCTTGCATTATTGCTTTACAGATGGTATGTACAGAACGGCCATGCCCGCAACGTGGAAGACGAAAAGGATATTAGGAAATTTTTTACAGACTCTTTACCGGCAGACCCCGATGCCATACATGGTTTTTATGAAAAATTATATTTATACCAAAGCTATTGCTGGTACGGTTTTATACGCCAGGATTTTTTTATGTATTACCGCTATAGCCAGAAATGGATAGACCTTTTTCCTAAAGAGGGAGTAATGATTGCAGTAGAAACCGGGCATTATATAAAAGGCATGCACAATTTACTGAATGCCCATTTTGACCTGCGCAATTTCAAAAAATTTAAAATAACGCTTCATCAGTTCCAGGAATTTGCAAAAACGCCAGTTGCTAGCCTGCATGATAATTTCCGTACGCACACTTCCATTTATATAAATAGTGCAAAAATAAATCAGTTCCTTATGCAGGGCGATTTTAAACAAGGCCTTGCTATTATTCCGGGCATAGAAAATAAATTAAAAGAGTATGCGCTTTTTGTAGATAGCCACCGCATTGTTGTTTTCAATTATAAATTTGCCTCACTTTATTTTGGTGCATGCGAATATGAAAAAGCCATTGATTACCTGCATAAGATCATTAATGACCAGCAGACAAGGCTTAGAAACGATCTGCAATGTTATGCCAGGCTTATGCACCTTCTTTGCCATTACGAAATTGGGAATGAAGAAATACTTGACTCACTCATCAGGTCTGTTTACCGGTTTATGGCAAGAATGAAAAACCTAACGATAGTAGAAGAAGCCATCTTTAGTTTTTTACGCCATTCTTTTAAAGTAAAAACAAAATTGGTAAAAACGGAGCTGGAAGCATTTCTTACAAATATAAAGCACCTGGAAAAAAATCGTTTTGAAACCAGGTCATTTGCTTACCTGGATATAATTTCCTGGGCAGAAAGTAAAGTGCAGGACAGAACGATGGAAGAAATTATTCATGAAAAATATCTGAAAAGTCCGCACCGGTAATTTACTCCCAGCTTATTTTACTACTGTCATAGTTCACCTGCCTTTTACCGGTAGATTACAATAACTTTATAGTAACCTTTATGTTTGCAGACATCAAAAGAAGTATATGAAAGTCATCAACACAGCACTTTGTTCTTTCGGCATGAGCGGCCTTGTTTTTCATGCGCCATTTATTCAGACGCACCCTGGTTTTAATCTCTATGCTGTTTGGGAAAGATCAGCTAAAACTGCACGGGAAAAATATCCATCCATTAAATCTTTTGATACACTGGAGGCTATGTTGGCAGATGACAACATTGACCTGGTAATTGTAAATACACCTAATTATACACACTTTGATTTTGCGAAAAAAGCCTTGCTTGCTGGCAGGCATGTGCTGGTAGAAAAATCATTTACCGTTACCGTTAGTGAAGCAGAAGAATTGGTAGCGCTGGCAATACAACAGGATAAAAAATTAGCCGTGTTTCAAAACAGGCGCTATGACAGTGATTTTAAAACTGTGAAAAAAGTAGTAAATGGCGGTGAGCTGGGGAATATCATTGAAGCAGAATTTCATTTTGACCGGTTCAGACCGGCCCTTAGCACAAAAGCACATAAAGAAACAGACATTCCCGGTGCCGGATTATTGTATGATCTGGGTCCACACCTTGTAGACCAGTCAATTTGCCTCTTCGGCATGCCACAATCTTTATTTGGATTTTTGAAAATTACCAGGCCCGGATCGCTGGTAAATGATTACCTGGATATTCTTTTATTTTACCCTCTACTAACGGTAAGGCTTAAGTCAGGTTATATGGTAAAAGAACCTATACCCTCATATATTTTACATGGCAGCAATGGTTCATTCTTAAAGCCAAGAGCTGATGTGCAGGAAGATGCTTTAAAAAACGGTGAAATCCCTACTACCTCTGGCTGGGGCAGAGAACCTGCCACAGCTTATGGGTTGCTTAATACTTTATACGGTAGCGAAACCCTGCGCCAACTTGTTATTTCAGAGGATGGCAATTATATGGAATTTTACAAAGGTCTTTACGAAGCAATTGTAAATGATATTGACCCACCTGTTACCGGCAATGATGGATTAAATGTTTTAAAGATCATCGAAGCCATACAGGAATCTCAGGAAACTAAAAAAGTAATTACAATAAGTTGAGCTTACTCCGTAATAAAAAATAAGTCCGTAAAAAGGAATACAAGCAAAAGCGGTAAAGTTTAATAATTCCTATTCCAAAGCCTGGCTTATATCATTCAGCAGATCGTCAATATGTTCAATACCAACAGAGATTCGTAATAAATTATCAGGGCTGATAGGATGTGCCCCTTCTGCAGTACGCCGGTGTTCTACCAGGCTTTCAACGCCGCCCAGGCTGGTAGCATGTTTAAATATTTTCAGTCGGCCGGCAAAGTGCAAAGTATCTTCTTTATTTCCTTTTACCAGGATAGATAATATACTGCCAAAACCACCCTTCATTTGTTTTGCTGCAATGGAATGATTTAGGTGTGAAGGGAGGCCGGGATAAAAAACTTTTTCTATTTTATTTTGCTGTAATAAATGCTGCGCCAAAGCCATGGCGTTACTGCATTGCAGCGGAACACGGATGGGGAAAGTAGATAAACTCCTGTTGAGCAACCAGCAATCAAATGGCGATGGCACTGCCCCGGCAATCTGCTGGTATTCCCTTAGCCTTTCGCTAACAGTTGTTTTCTCTTTTACTACCAATACGCCGCCAAGTACATCTGAATGCCCACTAAAGAATTTTGTAGAAGAATGCATTACATAATCTACGCCCATATCCAATGGCTTTTGAAATAGCGGTGTCGCAAAAGTATTATCACAGGCGATGGTTATTTTATGTTGGTTCGCTATTGTTGCCAAAGCGGTTATGTCGCAAATTTTTAATTGCGGGTTGCTGGGTGTTTCCATCCAGATAAGTTTGGTAGCTGGCTTTATAACGGCAAGTACATTTTTTATTTCCGTCATATCCACTTCGCTAAAATCAACTTTCCATCTCCTGAAGAATTTATCTACCAGGTTTCTTGTACCATGGTAACAATCATCCGGAATAATGATGTGGCTGCCGGGTTCCAGTACATTTTCAAACAGAGCATTAATGGCCGCCATACCAGAAGAAAAAGCAAAAGCCTCAGCGCCACCTTCTATGGCAGCAATTTTTGTCTCTACCGCATCACGGTTGGGGTTACCGCTTCTGCTGTATATAAATTCATTCAGGGTGCCATCTTGGTTTCGCTGAAAAGTGGTAGATAAATGTATGGGCTGCATAATATCCCCTTCTTTGCTTTCGCTGTTATATCCTGCATGTACGGCTATGGTTTGTATATGCCATTTATCTATAGATATTTCCTGCTCTGGTGCCATAGTTTCATTTATTTGTAAAAGATGAATATATTAAATCGGTGCATTAAAACCAAACCGAGGTTTGCTCATAACCTGCGCTCAATTTTTAAAAGGCTCCCCAATCAGGTGGGCAATAATGGAATGATGAATGCCCTTTAAATTGATCTCTTTTGTTTGGGTATTTGCTGTGTAAGAAGAATGCCGTAGAAGGGCTTCTGAAACTACTACATTATTATTCAGTTCCCTGGTACTTGTTTGCAGCCTCGACGCAATATTTACAGCAAGCCCCATTACGCTGGCATTATTTTCATCGCCTATTTTGATGTTGCCCACAATTACCTTTCCCAGGTGAATCCCTATGCCTACTTCAAAATCAATAAAAAAATATTCATTCAGATAGGTTTCATTAAACTCTTTTAATTCTTTAATAATAAGTTGACTGGCCGATAAGGCATTATCTGCCGCTTTGTGGGTGTTTGTTGTTAATCCAAAAACGACATAGAACCCATCTCCTGCTGTTTCAATTATCTCTCCTTTATGATCGTTTATCACTTTATGAAAAATAAAGAAGAGGCGTCGGATGATATGAATAACATCAAAGGGAAGATAGGTTTCTACAAAGGGTGTAAAATTGCGGATATCCAGGAAAAACAAGACCAATTCTTTTTCTTCTCCCAATTGCCGGTTACCAGCTTTTAAATTGTTTGCTTCCAGGAATAAAGAAAAGTCTATTTCATCTTTTATGATGCGTTCTATTTTTACCGGACCCTGGTTTAAAGTGGTCTGGCAGGCCAGGCGTACTTTATTGGGAAAAGGAATTTTGTTTCTGAGTAAAGCTTCCCGCCTGTTAATGGGAGATAAATTTTCCAGCCCCTCCAGTATTAATATGCGGCAGGTAGAGCATCTGCCTTTTCCGCCGCAGGCGTGAAAATGCGGAATGCCTGCACTCAACGAAGCGTCCAGTACCGATTGGCCTTTTATTATTTCAATAATTTTTTCTCCTGCAAATTCAATTTCCATAATACTGCTTTTATAATCCTGATGCCTTGGTGTATAAATTTAAAAAATGTAATTGATATGTGTTATTGATTTTGAAAAGTATTTAAGGCCGGGTGATTAAATTGTTTTTTATAGATATTTCTTACATTGCTTAAATAACCATTCTAACATGAAAATAAATTACCGGTTACCCGTTGCAGTTATTTCACTGTCCGTATTTACAAGTACAGCTTTTTCTCAAAAAAAAATACTTAACCCTGCCAATGCTGTTTCAGCAATTCGGGAAGATGAGCTTAAAAAAGATCTGTACGAAATGGCCAGTGATCATTTCAGGGGAAGAGAGGCAGGCACATTAGATGAAATAAAAGGAGCTATGTGGTGGGCAAACCAGTTGAAACTTGCGGGCGTTAAACCTGCAGGAGATGACGGCACCTATTTCCAGTTTTTTGCTATGCAGCGAAACCGTGTTGCCGCCAGCAGTAGTGTTACCATTAACGATCAGGCTTTACAATTATGGACGAATGTGTTAGTAGCTCAAACAACACCGGCAAGTGTTTCAACCCCTATAATATTTACAGGGGACGGCAGCAAGTCTACACTTGATCTGGCAGACCTGAAAGGTAAAGCTGTTGCCATCCAGGCTTCGCCGCAAGGATTGAATCTGAACGTCTCTTTATCGGAAAGGCGTTACCCTACCCTGCTTTTAAATAAATACCGGGATGACTTAATACGCAGAGGTGCAGTTGCCATTATTTTTATTGCAGATTCGCTGGGCGAAAAAAGCTGGAACCAGGTAGCGCCGGCTATGAGCCGGGGTTTATATGATATTGAAGGCGGCCCCAACGCAGTTGCTGTTTCAAAAATTCCGGTGATATGGCTGCATGGCAATAACCTTGATTGGGTAAAGAAAGAAGGAGCAACATTTAAAGCTATCCTTAATGTAGAGCATTTTGAATATCCCTCTGTAAATGTTGTAGGAAAAATTGACGGTACGGATCCAATACTTTTAAAAGAATATGTTTTGTTCAGCGGGCATCACGATCATGATGGCATAAGATTAGCCTACGGCACAGATTCCATTTACAATGGAGCTGATGATAATGCCAGTGTAAGTGTGGCGTTGCTGGCCATTGCCCGGGCATTTAAAAAACAACCCGGCCGCCGTTCTGCTTTGTTTGTATGGCATGGCGCAGAAGAAAGAGGCTTACTTGGGTCTAAATGGTATTCAGCGCATACTACCGTACCCAAAGCTGCTATTGTAGCAGTATTAAACGGCGATATGATCGGCAGAAATAATATTGACAGTGCGGCTTTATTGGGTGTTCAGTCTCCACATAAAAACTCTGCGGACCTGGTAGCAATAGGCATGCAGGCGAACAATGAAGGCCCCCGTTTTAAACTGGATACCCTGTGGGATAAAGTGGATCATGTGGAAGGCTGGTATTTCCGCAGCGATCATCTTCCTTATGCCCGTGCAGGCATACCGGCTATTTATTTTACTAGTTTACTGCATGCAGATTATCATACACCGATGGATGAAGCTGACCGGATAAATTATGCGAAGCTGAAAAAGATGGCGGTGTGGATGTACCTCACCGGCTGGAAAGTTGCCAATGCTGATAAACGCCTGGGGTTGGAGCCTGGTTTTAAACTGGAGCGATGATGGCTTTTAAAAATTTTGGATGCAGCCGAAAGAATTAAAAAAAGGAGAAAAATTATTGTCTTGCAAAATGGC
>JBDUCK010000250.1:0-5213 GCA_040003485.1 Ferruginibacter sp.
TTTTGGGAATTGGCTTTGCATCATTTGCACAAAAAGGAAAAATTGAGGGTAAAGTAACAGATGGAAGAACAGGAGCGCCAATATCCGGAGTGTCTGTTTTATTGAATGGATCTACTACAGGTGTATCTACAAATATTGACGGCTATTTTGTAATTTCTACCACCCCGGGTAAACAATCTATAAACTTATCTTCAGTTGCATACGAAGAAAAAAAGATAGAGGAGATTGAGGTTACGGCCGGGGCAGTTACGCACCTGGAAATAAATATGGATATTAAGATAAAAACAACTGATGCAGTTGTTGTCAGAAGCACTACCGCAAGAAAAGAATCTGTAAATGCTTTAATCAGTTATCAAAAAAACACTTCGGTAGTAGCACAGGTTATCAGTGCAGAAGCTATAAGAAGATCACCAGATAAAAACACCGGGGAAGTTTTAAAGAGAGTTCCGGGAACATCTCTGCAACAAGGAAAATATTTAGTGGTACGGGGACTTGCGGACAGGTATAACCAGGCAATGATTAATGGTGTTTTGCTAAGTAGTACAGAACCGGACCGCAAAACTTTCAGCTTTGATATCATCCCTTCAGCGATGGTAGATAATATTATCATCAACAAAGCATTTATCCCTGAACTATCCGGAGAGTGGGCGGGTGGATTGATACAGGTAAATACAAAAGATGTTCCATCAAAGGATTTTTTAACTGTACAGGTCGGCACAGGCTTTAATACGGCCACTATAGGTAAAGATTTTTATGATTATAAAGGAAGCAGTACAGATTGGCTGGGTTATGATAATGGCCTTAGAGTTTTACCGGCTGATCTTCCCAACAAAGCCGAGTTTAGTACTTTATCCCAGGCAGATAAAACCAAATATGCAAGCAAGTTTGAAAATATCTGGAGCACGGAGAAAAAGAGTTCAACGTTTACACCGGCTTTAAATGAATATTTTTCTTTAAGCGGGGGCTTTAATAAAAGCCTGGGAGGAAAAAACAAACTTGCTGCTATACTTGCAGTTAATTACAGGCGAAGTAATAACAGGAATGTTTATCAGAACCAGATAAATACTTTTGAAAATAATGTGCCGAATAAAAGTTTTGATTTTAATAATACAAAGTACAGTACCGATATTTTAGCAGGAGCGTTGGCCAATATTACCCTTCAATTGGGCAACAACAATAAAATTTCTTTTAAAAATATATTGAATGTAAACACCAGTAATTACGCAACACTTAGACAGGGAATAGATTTTGAAGGAGATCCAGATGGTCAAAATATCAAGGCCACTGAATTAGCTTTAAAAGCAAACACTTTTTTTAATACACAAATTTCCGGCGACCATAATATAAAACAATATAAAGCCAAATTACATTGGTTCGGCAGCTTTAATATCCTGGATCAATATATACCTGATCAGCGAAGATTGCAATACGAGCAGTTGGATGCAGCAAACCCAAATACTTATGTAGCATCCATTGGTCCCTCGGCAACATCTCAAAAAAGCGGCAGCCGCTATTATGGCTTTTTAAATGATTACGTATACACCGCAGGCGGCGATCTCAGCAAAGATTTTCAGAACGGTAGTTTAACACAAACCATAAAAGCCGGCTATTTTTTCCAGGTAAAAGACAGGCTGTTTGATTCAAGGCCTTTTGCTATTTATTTGCCATCAGATAATCTGCCATTAAGAAGATTGCCGGCAGCCCAGATATTTGCTGCTGAAAATTTTGGGAATGGTACAGATAATAAATTTGCGCTAAACGAACTGGGTGGAACAAGTTACCGCTACATAGCCAATTCTATTTTAAATGCAGGATTTTTGCAATTGGATAACCAGGTGACAAAAAAATTAAGAGTTGTATGGGGCTTGCGAATTGAAGACTTTGACCAGGTTGTTGGAAGTCTTAAAAAAAGTGACTCACGCCATGTGTACAGCAGAAAAAGGGATTATTTGCCAGGGGTAAATATTACTTACAAACTGGATGATAAAACAAATCTTCGCCTTTCAGGTTCACAAACAGTTATCCGCCCCGAGTTCAGGGAATTAAGCACTTTTGCCTTTTATGATTTTGATCTTGGCGCAACGATTAAGGGTTTCCCCGGATTGGTTAGAACTAAGGTTTCTAACCTCGATCTGAGGTATGAGTTATATCCAAGAGCAGGAGAGCTATTTACCTTTGGTATTTTTTACAAATATTTTAAACAACCAATTGAAGCATATTTTAACCCCAGTTCTGGCGGTGCAAGCACTTATGATTTCTTAAATGCCGATGAGGCAAACAGCTTTGGTGCAGAAGTTGAATTCAGAAAAAAACTTGAATTTAATCCCGGGTTAAAAAACTTTACGGTTCAGGGCAATTTCTCCTATATATATAACAGGGTAAAAGGAATTGGGGTAAATGAATCCAGGCAAATGCAGGGACAAAGCCCTTATTTATTAAATGCAGGTATTCAATATGACCTGGAGAAGTGTGGCATCAGCACAACATTACTGTTTAACGAAATAGGCAGAAGAATTGCTTTTGTTGGCGGTGGCGCAGGTGGCACTATTGATCAGCAGCCTCCTATCTGGGAAAATCCACGCCCTATTTTAGACTTTCAGATAGCAAAAAAATTAATGAAAAATAAAGGCGAGATCAAATTAGGCATTGCAGATATCCTGAACACTAAAGCTATTTTTTACAACGATAATAACGGCAATAAAAAATATGATGAAGGTAAAGACGCTTTTGCAATCAAACGAAAATATGGCTCCACTTTCAGCATCACTTACGGATACAATTTTTAATAAAAAAATACAAAACGATTTAAAAAATAACTAAAAAACGAAACATGAAAAAATTATTTCTTTACAGCATTTTAATAGCAGCAACTGCTGTAAGCTGCCGTAAAATAGAAGTAGATGGTAATACAGTAGTTACTCCCCCACCTACTGGCGGCGGCGGTACGCCAGAGAATACAATCCTGGAAGGCAGGATAACCCAGAATCTTACTTTAAAGGCAGCAAATACTTATAAATTACGGGGTCTTGTTTATGTTACCAGTGGTGCTATCCTTACCATAGAACCCGGAACAAAAATAGTTGGTGAAACCGGTAAAACTGGTGGGCTTATCATAACAAGAGGTACTAAAATTATTGCTGATGGTACAGCAGATAAACCAATTGTATTTACATCAGAATCTGCCACTCCACAACGGGGCGATTGGGCAGGATTGGTGATATTAGGCCAGGCTCCTACCAATTCCTCATTTAACGGAACCCAGGGTGTTGGTGCAGTTGAGGGTGGTATTAATAATAGTGATAATCTTGGTTTATATGGTACACCATCTACCCAAGGCCAAAACCCTGCGGACAATAGCGGCATTTTAAGATACGTGAGAATAGAATATGCCGGATATGCATTTTTACCTGATAACGAAATCAACGGGTTAACTTTTGGTGGCGTGGGATCAGGAACTGTTATTGATAATGTACAGGTATCTTACGCAAATGACGATTCTTTTGAGTGGTTTGGCGGAACCGTAAATTGCAAACATCTTATCGCATACAGAGGTCTTGATGATGATTTTGATACAGACAATGGCTTTAATGGAAAAGTTCAGTTTGGGATAGGTTTAAGAGATTCTGCAGTGGCAGATATTTCTAATAGTGAAGCTTTTGAAAGTGATAATGATGCCAACGGAAGTTCTTTGCTACCACAAACAAATGCAGTATTTTCTAACATGACAGTAATGGGCCCCAAAGCAACTTTGGCAAATGTAGGCAATGCAACTTATTTTAAATGGGGTGCACAAATAAGAAGAAACTCTAGTATGTCCCTTTTCAATTCTATCATTATGGGTTACCCTAATGGTTTGTATATTGATGCAACTAAAGGGGTACCTACAGATAATAATATCCCGGGTTCTTTGTTAGTTCAAAATACTATTATATCAGGTTGCCCGGTACCGGTTTTATTTGGCCGTGGTACAAATGTCAATGTACCTTTGGTACCAAATACAATGACAGACATTGTTAATTGGTTTAATACTCTAGCCTATGGTAACAGCATTTATACTACCAATGCTGAGGTTGGCCTTACTGCACCATTTAATTATACCGCTCCTGATTTTAACCCAACCGCTGCTTCAGTGGCAGTTGCAGGAGCAGCTTTTACCAATCCTAAAGTAACAACCGGATTCACTTCAGTTGCTTATAAAGGTGCCTGCGCACCAGGAGATACGTGGTGGAAAACATGGACTAAATTCCAATAGAAATTATATTTACTTATAAAAAAAGCAGCATGAAATTTTCATGCTGCTTTTTTTAAAATACACAATTCATGACTAAAAAAAACTCCCCTATTTATTTCATAAGGTTATTTATATGCTGTTCAGTAATTTTTGTTTTTACAACTACCGGCTGCAAGCCAAAAGAAACGGCACTACACCAAAAAATTACAATCCCTGTTTCCATGCTTGATTCCATAAAAAAAGCCAGCGATAGCAATTACGTAAAGCCATATTTTACGCATGATTTTACGAGGGCAGAATACTATGTCAATAAGAAAGACAGCACGCTTACCCAAATAATGAAGGATAAGGATTCGGTGATTCGGCAGGTAATTAGTACTAAAAATAAGATAAGAATATTTACAGCTCAATATTTCTCCAACGGCCAGTTGGTAGCCAAATATCAGCTGGATAAATTTGGACAGTATGAGGGATACAGTGAAGAGTACTATGAAAGTGGGTATTTAAAATCAACCGGCGTTTATAAAGGCGGTTTTCATTCTGGCAAATGGAAAAATTATGATGTGGCTGGGAAATATATTTCTACTGATGAATACAATGGGGATGGCCAGCAGATAAAAAATTAAGATGGTATAATTGTTTTTGTTATCGGGATAAGAGTACAAGATATTTTTTCTCTAATTAATCCAGAATTAACAGGCTTAATAATTACATAATACCCTAAATGTTTTTATTAAAAAAAATGATTGCATTTTACATCTGCAAAGCAAAAAGAAGAATCAATTTTTTCCTTAAGCAAATAGCAAGTTTTAATCATGCTTGTACCACCTTTATTCTTATTGGTGGTCTTTTTTAAATGCTTAATCTGAATTAAAAATTTAATTATTCCCTATTTCAATATCAACAATTGTACTTTACCCTCGCCTGTTTAGTTTGGTAACATTGCCATAACCCTGCCATAACTTATGGGTTAAACTGAGTA
>JBDUCK010000251.1:0-5199 GCA_040003485.1 Ferruginibacter sp.
TTATTTCAGCAGCTTTAGTAATAACAGGTTTACTTGGCCTGATAATATTTAGCAGGAAAGGAAAATCAAATTCAGTTAATGTTTAATGAAGTAGCGACATGCCGGTATAATATTATTTATGCTGATGTTTTTTTAAAAAATTGTAGCTTTTATCAAAAAGTCATTTAACAAATCCTGAAGGTCATAATTTAGTGTAAGTTTTTCATACAGATATAAAGAGAAGTTTCTCCTTCGATCACCTGATGGCCTGAAAGTGTAATCGGCCGTTATATTTTTCAATAAATTCTTCTTAAGTATAAATATTGAATTTGCAGTCCCATAAAAAAGTATAAATGAATTGTGCATTTGCAATAATCTCTGAATTACTACAATACGATCAGAAGTATATTCGAAAAAAATAAAAGTAACTTTAAGCTATGCGCTCTGCACTTAACCTGTTATGCATTGTTATCTGTCTTTCCATAAAAGCACAGGATCAAACACGCAATTTCAGCAGCTATACTACCATGGAAGGGCTTAGCAATAACTGGGCTCCATCACTTATCCAGGATAGCAGGAAGTTTTTATGGATCGGCACAAAAGAAGGGTTGAACCGTTTTGACGGGCATAGTTTTAAAAAATACTTTAACCAGCAAAATACTTTTAACAGCCTTTCTAATAATAATGTTTTTCATATACTGGAATACAAATACGGACAATTGCTGATTGCTACCAACAACGGGCTATCTGTATTGAATACACTTACCGGGCAGTTTGAAAATGAAAAAATAGATTTTGCACCTTTAAAGGCAGGTTCGGGCAATGCAATACTATGTGTATTTAAAATCGCTGGTGGACAAATCTGGGCTAATCATAACGGTGAGATTGATGTGCTGGACAGCAATTTAAAATACCTGCACCGTTTTACAGATATTCCCTGGGCAAAATCGCTGAAAGGAAGTTTAATCTACAAAGACGGGCAAACCGATAGCCACCAGCGTGTATGGCTTACAACAGATACTTCCGGTGTTCAGATTATAGATTTTTCCGTTAGACAGGTTTATAATTACAAAAATAATCCTCAGCAGCTTGGCTTCTTAAATGCCACGCATTATATCCGTACTATTTTATTAGATGAGGCAAATCATGTTTTATGGTATGCACCCTGGGGATCAGGGCTGATACGATACGACCTGCTGACGAATAAAGAACAGCAACAGTTATTTGGATTGAAAACAAATTCGGAATTCAGCACTGTAAACGCTATCGTACAAAAAGACAGCCTTCATTTATTATGCGCCGCAGGCGATGGTATGTATGAAGTAGATATAAATTCTTTGTCCCATACAAAAGTAGCAGATAAAATAGTGGGGGCAATTTTTATCCGCACTGCCGAAAATCAATTTTGGGCAGGAACGGGGAATGGAATTATCCGGTTGAATGGAACCTATTCTTTTATAAGTGAACTTTCATTAGCCAAGCTGGGTTTCTTTTTTGAGAAGGATGATTATTGTACTGGAATAACGGTTACACAAAATGGCATGTTGTATTGTTCTTACCGTAATAACAGGTTTTTGGAGATAGATACGGGCCGGGCATCCTTTACAGCATTTAAAATTCAGGGACGAAGCAATATTTTTTTAACGAAAGTGTGTGAGGATAAAGCCGGACAGCTTTGGGTAGGTACCAGCGAGGGCATTTTTTTCTTTGACAGGCAATCTAAAAAATTTTCACGGCCTGCTTTTCAGCCTTATGAACTTTACCATAGAATCATTAACGTAATTTATTGCGATCATAATGGCGATGTATGGATTGGAACAAGAGCCCCTTTTGCCCTTTACAAATTTAGTGCAGTAAAAAAAAGGATAGAAAAAATAACCAATGAAGTAATTGATCAATTTACCGCTATGTATTCGGATAGCAGGGTATCGGGAATTACCGAAGACAATAAGAATAACATGTGGATGTACTCTATGCTTGGTGGCGGAATTATTAATTATAATAAAGTTTCAGGCAGCTGGAAAATCTACCCGGTAAGCAACCGGAATAAAAGCATGATAGTAGATAAGGCGATAGCTTCCTTTTATGCAGGTGAAAATAATAATTTATGGTTCAGCAATTACCAGGGCAATGGATTGATATGCTATAACTATTTGCTTGATAGTATTACACTGTTTAAACGCAGTGACGGATTAGCTTCTGATTACATACAGAACTTAGTTGCCGACCATTCAAACAATTTATGGCTATCCACAGATAATGGCTTCACAAAATTCGACCTGCAAAATCGTAAAGCCATACCTTATGATTTACAAAATGCACTTACAGCGCCATTTTTTTATGAAGCTATCTTTGATCCGGTTACGAGTCGGCTTGTATATGCAATGCCTGACCGTTTATTATTTATTTCAACCGGCAAATTAGAAAAAGACAGCAGCCGGGTGGTTCCCATTATTGATAATATTTCTGTTAATAACAAAGAAGATTTTAGCTATGCAAAAGGCGAAAAAGCTATGTTAAAACATAATGAAAATAATATTTCTATTGAATTTACAGGAGTAAATTTTTCAACTACACATCATATACAGTTTGCCCACCAGTTGATTGGTTTAGATACCGGATGGAAAATATCAGATGTAAACCGTTCAGCTCAGTATTCAAACCTGCCATCGGGAGATTATACCTTTAGTATAAAAACGGCCAGTGAAAATGGAGAATGGAGCAAGGCTTACAAAACATTTGCGTTTACCATCCGGCCTGCTTTCTGGCAAACAGCCTGGTTTATGGTATTGAGCTTTTTAACAATTTCACTGTTAGCATATTTGTTTTACCGTTACCGGGTACAGCAATTGATCCGAATGCAAAAGGTACGCAACCGCATTGCTACTGACCTGCACGATGAAATAGGGTCCAATCTCACCAATATCAGTATCCTCTCCAGCCTTAGTAAAAAAAATTTATCCCAGCCACTGAAAGCCAATAATTTTTTGCAACGCATTTCCGAAGAAGTATCTTCTTCTTCCCAGGCCCTGGATGATATTATCTGGAGCGTAAATGCCAGTCATGATACGCTGGAAGAAACCGTGGCCCGGATGCGCCGCTATGCAGCGGAATTATTTGATGCAGCGGATATTCGTTATGAATTATATCTTGATCCTGTTTTCGAAAAAAGAAAACTGATGATGGAAGAACGGCGTGATCTTTATCTTTTATATAAAGAAGCGGTAAATAATATTTCCAAACATGCGGGCGCAAAAAACGTAAACATACAAATAGCCATAGAAAATAACCAGATAATGCTATGCATTAAAGACGATGGAAAAGGTTTTGAAACCGAAAAAGAGTACGACCGGCATGGATTGAAAGGCATGAAGGAAAGAGTAGAAAAGTGGAAGGGGAAAATTATCATTTCTTCTGTATTTAATAAAGGCTCTTCTATAGAGATCCGGCTGCCGGTATCCAAATGAACAGGATACACCCGCTCCTCCTAAAAGATGATTTTTTACTTATAAGAACCGATCTAATTTAGAACCATTGGCAATACGTATAATTATATTTGAAGACAATGACCGTTTGCGGGAATCCCTGGCCTATCTTCTGCAATCAGTTCCCGGCTATGAAGTAGCAGGTGAATATAATAACTGCAACGATGCGGTGAATATAACAAGAGTGTACAAGCCCGATGTGGTATTGATGGATATTGACATGCCTGGCGAAACGGGTATCAAAGGAGTGAGCATGGTAAAAGAAACTGATCCTCATGCATCCGTTATTATGTACACTGTATTTGAAGATGATGAAAAATTGTTTCAATGTTTGTGCGCTGGCGCTAATGGTTATTTACTGAAGAAAACTTCTCCGGAAAAAATATTTGAAGCCATTCGCGAAGTGATGGAAGGAGGGGCGCCCATGAGCCCCTCGATTGCAAAAAAAGTGATCAGTCGTTTTCAATCACCCAAACAAAACAATCGCTACAATCTTACCGAAAGAGAATTGGAAGTATTACAGTTATTGGCCAAGGGCCATAGCACAAAGGCCATTGCTGACAAATTAAAAATTGCTTTTAATACCGTACGTTCCCACCTCAAAAATATCTACGTAAAGCTTCACGTTAATTGCGGTAAAGAAGCCATTGCCAAAGTGCTGGCAGAACATATACATTTCTGATCCTCAAAATATTTTCCATTCTTTTTTTCTTCTCCTCCTAAAAGAGCATTGACTTCGCCCCGACAACAGTTTAATTTAATATACATAAAATAATTTTTTGATATTAAAAATTTAGAACATAAAAAAAGTGTCAATTATGAAAACAAAACACGAAACACCATGCGAAATGATGGCAAGAGCTATCAAACTTATTGAGCAAGAGATCAAAAACAAGGAACACCGAATCCAGACCTTGACGGAACGCCTCAACAAGCTGCAAAGCCAGCCGAATCCTGATGCGGCCCAAATCCGGGAGATTAAGGCAGACATACAAGAGCTAGAGGATCAGCTCGAAACAGATCGTCCTCAACTTGATGCATTCAAGGAAGAATTCAACGCATCTTGCGGGTAATAGCTGCAAACAAAAAAGAGGAGAATTGTTGTGAAGGCAATACTGTTTTCGCACAAAACTTTTAAGAATAATTCTGGTTGGTATTGAATTGAATTAAGGTTGATTGAACTGATTTGATTGTAAAGCGGTATTATTTTTCTTCTACTCCTAAAAGAGGATTGACAAGGCACTTCATTTAGTTCAATTTTATAGTTCTGTTTAATCTACCGCCGCTACTGGTTAATTCCCACCCGTATAACCAATAATTACACCCATTTAATAGGTCATCATACTGCCTGGCAATGAAAGTATTTATATTCAATTTATTCTTTGCAACGTGTCAATCATGCTTATTCATCTATTTGATTTCAATTTTAAATAATAATGATATGAAAGCAAAATTTTCATTTGGGCTATCAGCTCTGTTATTATTTGTAGTTAATGCAGTTAGCCCTGTTTAATAAAGTATCAGGCAGTAAAAAAAATTAATGACAGTTGCAAAGGATTTTTATTACAATGATATTTTTTGTTTCTAAAAAAATAAAGTATGCAATCATCTCATTTTTCTAAAGCATCAATTCTCACCATAACAGTTGTGTTCATTTTTATTTTATGGTGGGAATATTACTGGCGGCACAGAGGCTTTACTATTTCTTATAATGATGACAAAGTATTATGGGCCG
>JBDUCK010000252.1:0-5182 GCA_040003485.1 Ferruginibacter sp.
TCTGTATAAGTTCCGGCATCAGAACCTTTAATTGTAACAGAAACAGCTGAGGCGTTTTCCTGTGAAACACTGTTTTTCACATTACCGCTGATGGCTACATTTTGTGCAAGCGCAGACATTACCAGAATGTTTGCTAAAAAAAATGTAACCAAATAGCTTGCAATTTTTCTCATATAGCTTTGTTTTGGTTTTAAAATACAAAGCAAAATAAGCATAGTTCTTATGTTATAAAAGTTTATTTTTTAACGTACCCTTTAAAACTATTTAGGTATACAAAGATTTTTATAAAAACTACATCTTACTTTAGCATATGGCTGCTTTTCAATTTCCTCATCAAACAGATTTTTACAGTGGGAAGGTAAGAGATGTTTATACCATTGCAGATCATCTATTGGTAATGATTGCCAGCGACCGTATCTCTGCTTTTGATGTTATTTTACCAAAGCTTATCCCTTTTAAAGGACAGGTTTTAACCGAGATAGCGGCATACATGCTGGAGGCCTGCAGCGATATATGTCCACATTGGCTGCTCTCCACCCCTGCCCCAAATGCAAGCCTCGGGAAACGATGTACTCCTTTTAAAATAGAAATGGTCGTAAGAGGTAATCTTACCGGCCATGCGTGGCGTACTTATAGCTCCGGCCAACGAATTTTATGCGGTGTTCCATTACCCGAAAGGATGAAAGAAAATGATTTTTTTCCCAGCCCCATCATAACCCCTTCTACAAAAGCAACCGAAGGCCACGATGAAGATATCAGTAAAGCCGAAATCATCCGCCGGAAGCTGACGACAGAAAAGGAATGGGATATAATAGAAAAATATGCTTTGCAGCTTTTTAAAAGAGGGAATCAAATAGCAGAACGTCAAAATCTGATCCTTGTAGATACCAAATATGAATTTGGAAAAATTGATGATGAAATCATTTTATTGGATGAAATTCATACCCCGGATTCGTCCCGGTATTTTTATGCAGAAGGATTTGAAGAAAGACAGGCAAAAGGAGAAAAACAAAAGCAGCTTAGTAAAGAGTTTGTACGGGAATGGTTGATAGAAAATAATTTTATGGGCAAAGAAGGCCAAACGGTGCCACACATGACGGATGAATGGATAAAGGCAATCAGTAACCGCTACATTGAACTCTACGAAAAAATTACGGGCAAAAAATTTATCCCCCAATTTTTATCTGAAGAGGAAGTTTATCAACATATTATAAACGCCCTGGATAAATTAAATTAATCTTTGCGATTTTATTTTATGTAGAATATCCTACTCATTTTGAGCCCGGCACTACTTTTATAAATCTTTTTATTCAAGGAAAAAATTTATTGGCACATCTTTTGAAAATTTATTTCTGCAACTAAAAACTCATGTTGTACCATTCTTTATTTTTTAACCTTTAAATTTAAATGTTATGTCAGGTTTACTTTATACCATCGCTGTAATTTTAGTTATTGCATGGGCTATCGGTTATTTAGGTTTTCATGCAGGAGGGTTAATTCATATTCTTCTTGTAATAGCTGTTATTGCCGTGATACTACGTTTGATCTCGGGTAACAGGCCAATATAGTGAACTAAAAAATTTCTTTGTAATTGAAACAAAAACAAAAAATAAGAACCATTATGGCCGGTATTTTTATACTTACCATGGCTGGTGTATTATTATTTGCTTTTAAAAAAAATAAGGAACAAAGAGATCAGACAAAAGATTCAGAAGCTGTTGACGAAGACCAGTATTATAAAGCTGTTTCTTCCTTTTCAGATAAGCTTTCCCGGAAATTTATTGAAGCGGAAAATAAATTGAAAATAAATCAAGCAGACGTTAATATTCCTTCCGGAGAATTTGGTTTATTCTTATAAGCTTCTATTCTTATTTAATAAGATGCATTTCATGTAAAAATGAAATGCATTTTTATTTATGTTCGTCCCTGAATTCTATTTATCCTTTTTTGCAATAGTTTTTCGCAGCCTTTGTTTTGATTTATTAAACACCATCCCGCCTTTATCAATTCCTTTTCTTAATTCTTTTTGTGTCTCGGGCGGGAGTTTAATAACCTCATTGCACGCTTCACTACAGCAGCCTTCAAATTTCTCTGCACACGCTGCACATTGAATAAACAATAAATGGCAGGCCTCATTTGTACAGTTGGTATGGGTATCTGCAGGCTGGCCGCATTGATGGCAGGCAGCAATTATTTCATCCGTCACCCGCTCTCCCAGCCGGTCATCAAACACAAAATTCTTACCATGAAATTTATTGTTTAGTTTTTCTTCTCTTACTTTATTGGCATAATTAATAATGCCACCTTCCAGGTGAAAAACATTTTTAAAGCCGCGGTGCAGCATGTAAGCACTTGCTTTTTCGCAACGTATACCACCGGTGCAATACATGATGATCGTTTTATCTTTTTTATCATCAAGCATTTGGGCTGCCATAGGTAATTGCTGGCGGAAGGTATCGCTGGGAATCTCTATGGCATTTTCAAAATGGCCCACTTCATATTCATAATGATTACGCATATCCACCACAATGGTATCTTCCTTATTGGTGAGAGAATTAAATTCAGCGGCATTTACATATTTCCCTTTTTTTGCCATATCAAAAGAATCGGCTGTAATTCCATCCGCCACAATTTTGTCTCTTACTTTTATTTTGAGTACCCAAAATGATTTGCCTTGTGCTGCTTTGCCATGACTGCCACGTACAGGTACAGACGCATCATTATCTACGGCGATATTTAATCGTAACTCACCCAGTGCTTCAAAACTGTAAAGGAATTTTTTACAGGCTTCAAAATTATTTTCGGGAATGCTTACCTGGGCATTAATGCCTTCATGGGCAATGTAGATGCGGCCAAATACATTCAACTCATTTAAGCCAAGGTATAAGGCGTCCCGGAAAACCAACGGGCTTTCAACAAAAAAATATTTGTAAAATGAAATGGTAATCCGGTAAGTTGTTTCTTCATAGAGGCGTTGCTTAAGCTCCGCCTGCGAAACCCGGTTGTGTAAGGGTGACATAGTTTTTTATTTGATCCAGGAGCATTACCCGGAAATCTATAAGATTGGATGCTTGCAGGGCAAACCAAATTTTTGCAAAGATAAAAAATATTATTATCTGAATGGATAGATACACAGATAAAACAGATAGAGCGGATAAAACGGCATGCTGATTTCCGAAAAAACTTATCTGTTTTTTATTTTTTAATCCCTGGCCAAATAATTTTGTAGAAAGAAAATCCGTTTTTATCTGGCCAACCGGTGTCATCAGTATGTCTTTCTCCCTCCTCTAAAATTCTACATTTGTATTATTACGGCTTCTATTCACTCTCAGGCTGCTACCCAATATGCCGCCGGCACCAATGCGGATACCAGTATGCGCCTGCCGCCCGTTTTCAAAAGATGTTACAAAATCTACCCTGAATATCTTTAAAATATTTTCAAGCCCGGCAAATATTTCTGCATAATTGCTATTACTGTTTACATATAAAACATTGCTGCCCGCCACCAGGTTCCAGTTTAATCTTTTAAACAGGGGAATTTTATTCGTCAGTAGTCCATTAAAATGATGCTCTGCATTTGCATAAGCATAAAACGAAGCGGCAGTACTGTTGGCATAATATTTTGCCAACTGAAAACTGTTCACATATTCGCTTGCAGCCAGTGATTGGTTGCCATTAAAATGCTGGTAATCCTGTATAAAAACTTTCTTAGTATTTAAGAACCCGCCGATGCCCATTTTGTATTTTAGTAAACCAGCCAGTTTAAAGTTTTTATCGTCATTTATGGTAAAGCGCCATTTATCAAAATCCACATCACTACCAAAAATATTTTTTATTCCTTTGGCATAACTAACGGTAAATGTTGGATACTTAGACCCGATAGAAATTTTATTATAAGGCAATTGAATATAGCGCTGTCCCGGCTTAAAGCTTACTGATGCAGACACAACAACAGCCTGGTGAGGCGTAAATTGGTTGGCAATTTTTTCCGCCGGAAAATTAGGTGTTATGTTGGCGCTGTCTTTTTTAAAGAAAGTAAAATAAGTAGTATTATTTAAGGGTATCCTGTCTTCATACAAAGCATTCACATAAAACCTTAAACCACTTTCATATCGTTTGCTGAAGTTGATATTGCCAAAATAATTTTCGTAGGTTTTTATGTAATTAGTACCATACAGTAAAATACCGATGCTGTTAAATAACGGAATTAGCTGACTCCCTTTATTGAATTCACTTACTCTTTTTCCGCCGCTGAACGACCAGGTTTGCCGCTTTAATTTTTTATCAGTTTCAAAATCCCGTGTTCTTACAATAAGATTTGCCCAGGCATTAAAATGCGTATTACTAAAGCCATAGCGTACATTAGGTTCAAAACTTATATTTGATTTCCATTTTTTTATATACTTACTATAACTACCATTTACATTTACTACAACACCTTCTACAGTATTATACTCTACATTTTTAAGCAAAGGTTCTACACTCCAGGTATATTGATTTGTTTTACTGTAATGAGTTCTGTGGATGCCATTCCAAAAAAGCTGCAGTGGCTTTATACTTCCTTGTTTTTTATTTAAAGAATCAATGGTGTGGCTGCTTAAGGCAGAATCTTTTTGTAAAAGATAAATGCTGTCTTTTACCTGGTAATCTTTCTGCTCTTCTTTTTCCAGTGGCACCGGCCGGATGGTATCCCAGTATTCTTTTGAATGTTTATTTACCGCCGTATCATATTTAATAACTACCCGGTCAAAAAACTTTTTACTAAAAGAAGGCGCAATATTATAATTGGAATACACACTTAAAAAATTGCCGATAGCATCTATCCCTAACTGTTTAAAATTAAAATGCAGCAACTGGTTTTTTACCCGCCACACTTCATTGGTTACGGGTACGTGTAGCTGCGAAATTTCCAATGAATC
The DNA here is from genome assembly GCA_040003485.1 of Ferruginibacter sp. GTDB lineage: Bacteria > Bacteroidota > Bacteroidia > Chitinophagales > Chitinophagaceae > Ferruginibacter. The sequence goes on from JBDUCK010000252.1 coordinate 4,920, forward strand.
TATTATTTCCAGTTGTGATGATTTGGTGAGCAGCAGGTTAAAGCTATGAATGCGCCACTCCCCTTCCTCGATATTTATAACACCAGAAAATAAGGGCTCATAGCTGCGTCTTGGCGTAACACTTATGGCATTAATCTCTTTGCCATCTTCCCAAAAAGAGCCCAGATATTTGAACTTATAAAAGCCGAGTGCGCCGTCGGCAATGGGTGAAACAAACCCACGTGGATTTATCCTTTCAGTAAAAACGTTAACGTTGTTGGTGT
>JBDUCK010000253.1:0-5157 GCA_040003485.1 Ferruginibacter sp.
CAATCTACAGCATCTGGCCTGCCGGTAGCTACGGCACAAAAGCCACAACTACGGGTACAGATATTTCCCAATATCATAAAGGTGGCAGTGCCTGCACCCCAGCATTCACCCATGTTTGGGCAGTTACCACTTTCACAGATCGTATGTAATTTATGTGTATCTACCAGACTGCGGACATGTTTGTATTCTTCACCAATAGGAAGCTTTACCCTGAGCCAGTTTGGCTTTTTAATTTTTATTTCTTCTGTTATTGTTTCGTTAGTACTGCAACTCATATAAAGTATTCTTGTGTGCCTGCAATGTTGCTAAATGGTTTGCCGTACAAGAGGGCGATGCAACAATGATCATTAATAAATTAAAGTATAGACAAATAATTATTTTCTGCGGCCAAATATTATAGAAACATAGGCAGAAAAGAAAAACCGGTGCTGCTTATTATAAATTACCTGGGGAATTTTTTTACTGTAAAACTCGGCGTTAAGGCCTACTTCAATGGCGCTTATCATTTCGTTGTATTTGCCATAATCAAAACGGACTGCCGGTTTTACATAAAGACCTGGTGTAACTTTCAATTTATTAAAACCGGTGCCAAAATTGGGCCCCGAAATAATATCATTTTGGTTTAAAAAAAAGGCACTATCCGCAGACTCGTAACCTACGTAAGCATTTTCTCCGCCGCCTTTATCTACCCTTACCAGGTATGGCCGCACCAGCCCAGCAATAACACCACCCCCTATATTACCGGTTATACTCACGCCATTTCTGTTACCCTTGTTGCCTAATAAAAATTGCTCCTGCACACCCAGTTTTACCGGGTAAAAAAAGTTTATTTTACCATAAATAAACTGGGTACCGGAAAATGGATTTACTAATTTTTCTTCTTTTACGTGTTTACGTTCAGAGATCTCCAATTGAAAAAGTAACGCTTTTTTTACCGATTGCGCTCTGCCAATTTCAATAAAACCACCATAGCCATCGCTGTATAATTTAGCGCCGCCTGCAAAATGTTTCTTGTAGGTTATTACGCCTTCTTCCTCTTGCTTTATTACCGCATTGATACGTTTTTTACGTTCTTCTTTTTTATTACGGTTGGCACTGGTGGGCTTTTGCTGAGCTATAACCGGCGAAATAAGGAAAGCGGCCATCAGCATTAAAAATAATTTCTTCATGAATGCTATTTACTTGAGTAAATTTATGCAAAAATACAATGTTGTACTGCAAGTTAGATTCAAATATTAAAAGAACTGCTGCATAAATTGTTTCTGAAATATTAAAATTAAATATTATGACAGCTACCGTGATTTATAAAGGGGATTTAAGATGCGAATGTACGCACCTGCAAAGTGGCACCGTGATAGAAACAGATGCGCCTACAGATAACCGTGGCAAAGGTGAAAGGTTTAGCCCAACCGATACACTATGCGTAGCACTAGCAACCTGTATGATAACAACGATGGGGCTAAGGGCCGCAGATATGCAGCTTGACCTGAGCAATACGAAACTTGAGGTAACCAAACACATGCTTAGCGACCCACGGAGGATTGGCAAAATTGAAATAACGCTTAATTTTCCACCCTTAAACCTGGCTGAAAAAGACAGGTTAATTTTACAAAAAATTGGCGATACCTGCCCGGTTATGAAAAGCCTGCATCCCGACCTTGAAATTGTTGCCGTATATAATTGGTAGATGATTTCCGATTTAAGATTTTGGATTTAAGATTTTTTTAAATATCTCACAACCCTTACATTCCCTTAAGTATCTTATTACCTATGGCGCACTGGAGGCAATACCAGTGATTACAGTATTCGTTTTTTAACTGAATGAGCGCCTGCGAATCAAAAGCTGTTTTATTCTCTACGCCAAGTGCCTGAAAACCTTTGGTGATGCTGTTTTTCTCTGCTGTTATCTTTTCCATCCATTGAAGTGCTTTGTTTTTGTATTCATCGTTTGCATTTAAATATCCATAAGCATATAACATTGGTACCACAGTATTTATTAAAATATTCTGAACCATTTCTTTACCCAGTACTTTCTTTTTAAAGGCCGTGGCTTGATCGGGTATATAGTGATAATGCCAGTAATCATTTGCTGTAACACTTAATAATTTTTCTGCCTCATTAAGGCTCGTGGCTTCTTTTATTTTTGAGAAAAGATGTTGGCTTTCATTAATGAGTACAGCAAGCTGTGCCAATCTTATGGTAGGAAAATTGGCAGGGCGCATCCGCAAAAAATATAACGGGATATGCACTTTAGATAATCCGTACTTCTTTTGCAGGAAAAGATATTCTTTGCGAAGCATATTCGGATAATCATCTTCAAAATTTTCATCTAATAAACCTGCCTGCCCCAGTAATAATGCTTCTATCTGAAGTAATTGATTTTTATGTTTTGCCAGGATAGTAATAGGCAGGGACTGAGCAATTTTTTCAAAGGCGTCGCTGTTTATTTTTGTGCCGAAATTGCGGGCCAGCAGCCACCAAAAAGTTTCTTCCCAATGCTGATTATTTTTTTGTAAAAATGCCTGGATGTAGTTTGCTTTCTTCTGCAAACGTTCTGCAACTAACCTTTCTTTCCAGGCAGTAAAAGTTAGTGGAGGAATATCCCTGATATGATTTTCGCAGGGAATAAACTGGCGGCTTTGCATCAGGTCTTGATACCGGCTTAATAAAATATTTGAAACGCTGTGCTGCAATTCTATGGTAGGAAACGGCAAGGATAGGTCTGTATCATTGTTCCACACGACATGCAAAATAACATTATTGTAATTTTTATCACTGCTGTGGCCATGAGCTTTCCAGTCTGAAGAATTAATATGAACCTCTATGCTGCCCGCCCATACAGTTTCTTCAATCTTTATTTTAGCATTTAAAAAATCGGGTCCCTGGTTTGTGTTATATGTGCCGGGATGTATAATCTGTAAAGCTTGTGATGCTGAAGTTTGCAGACCGCTGGCATTGAAATGCCGGAACTGCCAGATATGTTGAAGTAAACGTTCTGTCATAAAAAGCAAATGTGCTAACGTGCTAATGTGCCAATTCCTTAAATATAAATAATGATTCCTAAACGATACTAAGTAACGTTCAAAAAAATTATCTCACTTGCCTACCGGCAGCTGGGGTTAGCTAATCAGTAAATTAGCTAATTCCTTTACTATCCTGCTTACAGGCAAGCCCATCACGTTATAAAAATCTCCATTGATGAATTTTATGCCAACAACCCCAATCCATTCCTGGATAGCGTAAGCGCCGGCTTTATCATACGGCTTATATTTATCTACATAAAAAATTATTTGTTCTGGCGTGAGAGTATGAAATGTTACGGTAGTTATATCGGCAAAGGCAATCTCTTTTTCACCATACAAAATAACCACGCCGGTAATTACCTGGTGTGTATTTCCTGATAACTCACTTAAAATATTAATAGCATCTTTCCGGTTTGCAGGTTTGCCAATCATTTTATTATTACAAACCACAATAGTATCTGCAGCCAACACAGGCACAATAATTTCATTGCTCTTCATCACGGCCAATCCTTTATTGCGGGCTATATGAATGGCGGATTCTTCAAACGATAATTGTGGCGGAAAGCTTTCATCTGTATCGGCCACTATAATATCAAAAGAAATTTCTGCCCATTCCAATAATTGTTTGCGGCGGGGGGATTGAGATGCTAAAATAATTTTCTGCATAAAATTTTAACCCAAAAAAGTGAAGAATAACATGGACAGAATGCCCGCCAGCATTACATATTTTATAAGCGTACTCAGTTTATGATAATCTGCGGAAGTAACGGCATTGTACAAATCTTTTAAAATAACGACCATTGGAATTATGATAAATATGTCAGCATAAACGGCTATCATCCACCAGCCGGATTGCCAGGCATACAGTTGCACAACGGCCAGCGCCCCGATGCATACTATCAGCCAGACTGCAGTAAAAACTTTTGTAACCGGTACGCCCCAGGCAATAGGCATGGTTCTGCATTCATATTTCACATCGCCTTCCATATCCTCAAGGTCTTTTACCACTTCCCTGATTAATGAAACTATAAAAGCAAAACCAGCATATAAAATACAAAACTTAAAAAATCTTCTTACCTCAAAAGATATTTCGCTGGGATGCCAAACACTGATACTTGCACCGGCAAAAAAATATACCACTACTATTACCCAGGCCGTAAGTAATGAAATAATTATATTGCCGCTTAGTAACTTTTTCTTAAACGTAGTAGAATAAAACCAAAGTAGCAGTACACAAAAAATGTTAGCTATAAAAATTACCCACTTCCCTATTTTATAACTGATATAAAAACTAATCAAAATTCCAAATGCGGAAAGTAATAAATGCCACATAATAGCCCACCTGCGTTTTACCAGTTTATCCACTACCACTTTTTGAGGTTTATTAATGGCATCGATCTGCAGATCAAAATAATCATTGATAATATACCCGGCCGCAGCAATAACTACAGAAGCCAGCACCAGTAAATAAAACAGCAGATGCCTGGGCTGATAGCCCGGTTTTGTAAGAAGAGAATTAAAAACGGAAAAATAAAATAGTCCCTGGGTTAATGCAATGAAAATTAAATTAGGCCAGCGTATGAGACGTAAAAATGCAGAGACTAATTTCATTTAAATATTTATAACTGCTAAATTAACAGAATGCAGGCATAAATAGCAAGAACTATTATCAGCGGGAAACAATGCCTTCACCATCATTCCAGTCGCCGTTTAACTTTAATACTTTTTCAATAACATCTCTTACGCAGCCATAACCACCGTTTACCGGGGAAATGTAATGAGAGATGCCTTTAATTTCTGCTACCGCATCTGCGGGGCAGCAAGCCAGGCCCACCATTTGCATAGGGATCAGGTCCGGAATATCATCACCCATATATAACACCTGCGGCCAGTGAAGATTATGTGCCGAAATGTAATTAAGCAAGGTTTCCTTTTTATCAAGGTTTCCTAAAAAAATATCTGTAACCCCAAGCTTTTCCAGCCGCATTTTTACGGCTTCGGAATGGCCACCCGAAATAATAAGAATGCGGTAATTTTTTTTGATAGCTAATTGTAAAGCATATCCATCTTTTATATTCATCCGGCGGGCCATTTGCCCATCATTAAGTAACAACAGCGACCCATCCGTAAGCAC
>JBDUCK010000254.1:0-5146 GCA_040003485.1 Ferruginibacter sp.
CCAAATAATTCTGTACTGTTGTAGGATCGGGAATTACATCAAAGCTTCCTGAAACGGTAGTAGGGGTTGGCGTTAATAATAAGTTTGTCGGCTGGGCTGCAGGTTCGTCGCAGGGTGTTGCATTAAAGGAAGTCCATGAAACATCGTCTATGGCTATACGTAGGCCAGATGTAACCTGGCGGATTTCAAGATTGAAAGTGCCACTGACATTTATGTTATTAATAGTGGCTGTAGCAACTGTAATTGTTGGGCTAGCTGTGCCTATTAAAATATTATTTACATACACCTGTAATACAGGGTTACTGCCTGTAAAATTTTGTTGATTTTTAAAAGAAAGATTACCTATACCATTTGGTACATTGCTGCATGTAACGCTACCGTTCCTGACCCCAATAGCCCGGCCATTTAAGTTTAAATCCGTCCGGGAATCTGTAGCAGCCCAGGGTAAACCATTATCACCAGTCCAATTGCGGGTAGAATAGCTGGAGCTGTTTGCGGGAATACTTGTAAAAGTTTCTATACCCTGTCCAAAAGAAGAAAACGAAATGAAGAAAACAAATAATACCGATAAGTAATGTTTAACCATGAATGAGAGTTTATTTTTAAAACTGCAAAATTATAGTATGATGCTTTTTAAAATATAAATTTATCAACAACAAAGCCCATCAATTTATAGTGATGGGCTTTAAAATATTTTAAAGATGTGTATGTATTTAGTTAAATCTATTTAGCAAGTGCATTAATTCTTTTTGCTAATTTACTTTTTAAATTAGCGGCTTTATTTTTATGGATGGTGCCACGTTTAGCAAGTTTATCTATCATAGAGGCCACAATAGGAAGTTTTTCCGATGCAGGTTTATTTTCATCTAATGCTTTAATATCACGAATAGCATTACGGGTAGTTTTGCCATAATAACGGTTACGTTCGTTACGCTTTGCACTCTGACGCACATCTTTCTTTGTTGCTGAATGGTTTGCCATTTAAATCTATTTTTTGGGCTGCAAAGATAGGGATACACATTTGAAAATAAATGATTTTTAGCCTTTTTTTTTAAAGTGACATGAAAAGAGAAATCATTACATGTTATAATATTCAATTTTATATATAGACGCCTCATGTTCTTGGCTATAAAAACCGATATTTGCAGCCAAATTACAAGCGTTTTATATTAATATCAAAAACTTTATGAAGGATTTTCAATACATAACCAGCCAGCATCCAGCTTATATTGAAAATTTATATAATGATTTTATTAAAAACCCTGAGAGTGTAGATTCGGAAATGCGCAAATTCTTCGAAGGCTTTGATTTTGCTGTTTCTTCAGTACAACAACCGGCTCCAATGAGTAAGCAAAATGGCCTCGCCGCTGTTTCTTCTACCCAACTGGATAAAGAATTTGCGGTGTATCAGTTAATACAGGCATATAGAAAAAAGGGGCATCTTGTTGCAAAAACCAATCCTATACGGGAACGGAAAAACAGGCATGCAAACCTGGAACTCAATAATTTTGGACTTGCAGAGGAAGACCTGGATAAAGAATTTGAAGCCGGTAAATTCTTGAAAATAGGGCGCTCTGCACTGAAAGAAATTGTAGCTCATCTTCAGAAAACCTACACGGCTCATGTAGGCGTAGAATATAGTTCGCTAAATGATATCAAAAAAATTGAATGGCTTGATAATGCCATGGAGGCTATCTTTCATCAGCCACTTCCACTGGAAAAGAAAAAGCGAATCCTTCAAAAATTAAATGAAGGAGTAATGTTTGAAAAATTTCTTCATACTAAATATGTAGGTCAAAAAAGGTTTAGCCTTGAAGGTGGCGAGACTACTATTGCTGCATTAGATGCCATCATAAATACTTCATCTACAAATAATGTAGAGGAAGTAGTAATTGGTATGGCGCATAGAGGAAGGCTTAATATACTGGCAAATGTTTTAGGTAAAACTTACGAGCAGATATTCACTGAATTTGAAGGGAATGCACTGCCTGATACTACTATGGGTACAGGCGATGTAAAATATCATCTGGGCTTTAGCAGTGAGGTAGATACTTTTTCCGGCAAAAAGATTCATTTAAAACTATGCCCCAACCCCTCTCACCTGGAAGCCGTAGACCCATTGGTTATTGGCTTTGCCAGAAGCAAGGCAGATGTTTTGTACAATAGTGATTTTGATAAAATTTTACCCATTCTTATTCATGGCGATTCTTCAGTAGCAGGCCAGGGTATTGTATACGAGGTATTACAAATGAGTAATCTTAAAGGGTATTATACCGGCGGAACAATTCATTTTGTAATTAATAATCAAATTGGTTTTACCACAGATTTTGATGATGCCCGTAGTGCAGATTATTGTACTTCAGTGGCGGCAATGGTGCAGGCGCCCGTGTTTCATGTAAATGGTGACGACCCCGAAGCAGTGGTGAAAATTTCTGAAATAGCAACACTATACCGGCAGGAGTTTAACAGCGATATTTTTATTGATATGGTTTGTTACAGGCGTCATGGGCATAATGAAGGGGATGAACCTAAATTTACCCAACCTCAATTATATTCTTTAATAGACAAACATTTAAACCCAAGAGAAGTATATACTCAATACCTGATAGAAAATGGTGAACCCGAGGCAAAAGAACTTGCAAAAGAAATGGAAAAGCAGTTTCTGGGTGATTTGCAGGAGCGCCTGGATGAGGTGAAGCAGCACCCACTCCCGTATACATATCAAAAACCTGAACTTATCTGGCAAAGCCTGCGTAGGGCTACTGCCGATGATTTTAAAGCTTCACCTGTTACGGCCATTAATGACGTGCAGGTTAAAAAATTATTTGACGGTTTAATGAAATGGCCTGCCGATTTTAAGCCATTGCGTAAAGTAGAAAAACTAATACAGGATAAAATAAAATTATATAACGATGAACAAAAAATTGATTGGGCCACAGCAGAATTACTTGCTTACAGCAGCCTGATAACGGAAGGTAAAGATGTGCGTATGAGTGGCCAAGATGTAAAGCGGGGAACCTTTAGCCACCGGCATTCTGTTTTGTATGATGAAGTAACTAATAAAGAATATAACCGGCTAAATAGTTTTGCAGAAAATCAATCACCTTTCAGGATTTATAATTCTTTATTGAGTGAATATGCCGTGTTAGGTTTTGAATATGGATATGCAATGGCTAATCCAAATGCGCTGGTTTTATGGGAAGCACAATTCGGCGATTTTGTAAATGGTGCACAAACAATCATAGATCAGTTTATAGCGGCTGCAGAAACAAAGTGGCAACGTATGAATGGGCTGGTGCTGCTTTTACCACACGGCTACGAAGGACAAGGCCCGGAGCATAGCAGTGCAAGGATGGAGCGCTTTTTACAGCAATGTGCCGAGATGAACATGGTAATTACAAACATTACTACTGCGGCAAATTTCTTTCATGCTATGCGCAGGCAATTAGCGTGGCCTTTTAGAAAACCATTGATTGATTTTACGCCCAAGGCAAACCTTCGTCATCCGGGCAGTTACAGCAAAATTTCCGATTTTACTGCGGGCTCGTTTAAAGAAGTGTATGATGATGATAATGTTTTAAACCCTGCTGCCGTAAAAAAGGTAATAATGTGTACCGGTAAAATTTATTTTGACCTGGAAGAATACAGGCAAAAACAAAATAAAACAGACCTTGCAATTGTAAGATTAGAGCAATTATATCCTTTACCGCAAGACCAGCTTAATGCATTGTATAGAAAGTACAGCAGCGCTATATGGTATTGGGTGCAGGAAGAACCATTAAATATGGGTGCCGCATCTTATTTAAGAATGAACCTGGTAAATATAAATTTTCATATCATCAGCCGGCAGCCAAGTGCGGCTACAGGTACTGGTTATGCTAAAGTACATGCAAAAGAGCAGGCAGAAATAATTGAGAAAGCATTTGATATATGATCTATGATGTGTGACGTATGATGATCGATTCAGCTTACAAAGACCCGATTTACTTTTTAAGTTACCTATATAAATGTTTCTGAAAAGGTAAAGCTGAAATGATAGCCCCGATAGGAATGGAAAGCCCGGTGAGGATTTTTTGGGCGTGGGTTTGTGCCGGACTTGTAATGAATAGCGGGACCAATGTTGATTTATAAAAGAATGCTTGGCGTCCCAAAAAAACACATAAAAATATTTAATTAATAGAAACTATGTTTAATTCTCTCAGTGAAAAATTAGAATCGGCTTTTAAAAATATTAAAGGTGAAGGAAGGATAAGCGAACTTAATATTGCCAATACTTTAAAAGAGATCAGGCGTGCCTTGGTGGATGCTGATGTGAATTATAAAATTGCCAAAGAATTTACGGATAAAGTAAAAGAGCAAGCCTTAGGAGCCAAGGTATTATTGTCTGTTAATCCCGGCCAGCAAATGGTGAAGATTGTTCAGGACGAACTGACCCAATTAATGGGTGGTTCAGAAAGCGAATTTAATATTTCCGGTAATCCGGCTATTATTTTAATTGCTGGCTTACAAGGTAGCGGTAAAACAACTTTTAGCGGTAAGCTTGCAAACTATCTCAAAACAAAAAAAGGAAAATCACCCTTACTGGTTGCCGCAGATATTTACCGGCCGGCGGCTATAGACCAACTGGAAGTATTGGGTGGACAGATTGGCGTTGACGTATTTGCAGAACGGGAAAATAAAGATGTGGTTTCAATTGTGCAAAATGCTATTAAGGAAGCCAAAACAAAAAACAAAAATGTAATCATTGTAGATACTGCCGGCCGGCTGGCAGTTGATGAAGTGATGATGACTGAAGTAGCCAATATTAAAGCGGCTATTAACCCACAGGAAATTTTATTTGTAGTAGATAGCATGACCGGGCAGGATGCAGTAAATACTGCAGCAGCCTTTAATGAGCGATTGGATTTTACTGGTGTTGTGCTTACGAAATTAGATGGCGACACCCGTGGGGGCGCAGCGTTATCAATAAAATATACAGTAAACAAACCCATCAAATTCAGCAGTAGCGGCGAAAAGATGGATACGCTCGACGTATTCTATCCGGAAAGGATGGCGCAGCGTATTCTGGGTATGGGTGATATTGTAAGCCTGGTAGAAAAAGCCCAGGAACAGTTTGATGAAGTAGAAGCCAAAAAGCTGGAGAAAA
>JBDUCK010000255.1:0-5146 GCA_040003485.1 Ferruginibacter sp.
TATTGTGCGCCGCCTTTTACCACGTTTACTAAATTAGGCACCAGGTCTATCCGCCGCTGGTAGGCATTCTGCACTTCGTTCCATTGCAGCTTTACCTTCTCTTGTTTTTTTACCAGGCCATTATAGGTAACCATTAAATAAATACCCAATACAACCACAACTGCCCCTATAATAAAACCGGAATAGCGTTTATTCTTCATGTACTGTTGCTGAATTATTTTTTATTCAAGTCGTCAAAATTCACGTCCACTTTCTTTTCTGCACCGGCATCTGCTTTAAAACCTTCTTTTGCATGAAAGCCAAACAGGCCACCCAGGATATTCATGGGGAACGATCTTACTTTTGTGTTGTAGGTATTTATTTCATCATTAAAAACTTTACGGGAGTTTTTAATATTGTTTTCAATGCCTTCTAACTGGCCCTGCAGTTTTGTAAAATTTTCTGTAGCTCTTAAAGTTGGGTAAGCTTCTACGGTTGCCAGTAAGCGGCTTAGCGAGCCCGTTAGTTGCCCCTGTGCTGCCTGGAATTCGGCAATTTTTTCAGGCGTAAGATTATCAGCATTAATATTTACGCTGGTAGCTTTAGCTCTTGCCTCCACCACTGCAGTTAAAGTATTTTGTTCAAAATTAGCAGCGCCTTTTACGGTGTTTACCAGGTTGCCTACCAAATCACTACGGTTTTGATATTCTGTCTGTACATTGTTCCAGGCTCTTTTTACTGCCTCATCTTGCTTTACCAAACCATTGTATCCGTTGCAGCCTATAAAGCCCACCACAACTATTATTGCTAAAAGAATTAATAAACCAGGTTTCATAATAATTAAGTTTTAAGGTTAAGGGGATAAAATTAGTGATTTCTGTTTCAATTAAGGTATTTGAAAAAATATAAAAATAATTATTGGTCCGGGCGGCAATTTCCATAGCATCATTGTTGCATCGCCCTCTTGTACGGCATAGCCAGTTTCAACAATTATCAATCAGCAAATTTGCCAAACTTTATCCAATAATATTTACCCCTTATTCCACAAAAAAGGAAGGATATTCTACAAATTTTATTTTGCTATTCCATGATTGCATTCCTCCTGCTACCAACATACCGCATTCTAGGTTAAGATCAGGATATTTTCACCTAAAAGCAGGCAGCCCTGTTTTTTGGCACAGAATTTTAATACCTAATCTTAAAACTTATATATTATGAAACAAACAATTAATTTTCCGTTGGCAATACTTGCCGCCGGATTAATCTTTGCTTCCTGCACGGATAGTAAAAAAGAGGACACCACTACTTCTACCATGGCAGACTCGGTATCTACAACTACCAATTCCGCAACCACTACAGATAACAGCGCTACCATGAATACGCCTACGCCGGCAGTAACTGCAGAACAGGAGTTCATTAATTATGCTGTGCCTGGTAATATGAATGAAATTGAATGGCTGAAAGCCGGTGTGCAAAAAGGTTCTAAAGAAGTAAAGGATCATGCGGCTATGATGCTTAAAGACCATGAAGGCTTAGGAACAAAGGTAAAGGCTTACCTGGATGCTCATAAAGACCTTACCATGCCAACAGTTGATGTTGCGAATGCGGTAACCATCAATGATAAAATGGGCGCCGACTGGAACAAGGCCTGGACAGATAAAATGGTAGATGACCATGCAGGTTTACTGGACAAGTTAAAAGCTTCATCAACCACAGTAAAAGACGATGCTTTACTTGCCATTATTAATCCTGCAATAAAAACAGTGGAAGGCCATTTGGCCATGGTTAAAATGCTGCAGGGTAAAATGAAGTAGTTTATAACCCCCAAAGTATACGACCTTAACCCCGTATATGAAAATTGCCGTAGATTAAAATCTGCGGCAATTTTTTTAGCTTATTTCTGATGAAACTGACTATTCATTTATTGCCGCAATACCCGGCAAAACCTTTCCCTCAAAATATTCCAGCAATGCGCCACCGCCGGTAGAGACATAACTTACTTTATCTGCCAGGTTAAATTTATTTACTGCTGCCACACTATCGCCACCACCAACCAAACTGAAGGCGCCATTTGCTGTGCTTTCCGCAACAGCTTCAGCAATTGCTTTTGTTCCATGCTCAAATTTTTCCATCTCAAAAACACCCATCGGGCCATTCCATAAAATGGTTTTTGATTTGCGGATTATTTCACTAAAAATACCAATGGCTTTTCCACCGATATCCAGGCCCAGCCAGCCATCTGGTATCTGGTCACTCGGGCAATCTTTGGTATTGGCGTCTGCTGCAAATTTATCTGCAATAATAGAAGTCTCGGGCAAATGAATACTTACGTTTTTCTGCTTTGCTTTTTCTAAAATATCAAGGGCCGTTTCCAGGCGGTCATCTTCGCAAAGTGAGTTACCGATTTTACCGCCTCGTGCTTTTATAAAAGTGTAGGCCATGCCGCCGCCAATGATAATGTCTGTTGCTCTTTCTAAAAGATTTTCAATGATCAAAATTTTATCTGAAACTTTTGCGCCGCCGATGATAGCACAAAATGGTTTTTCTGATTGATGCAATACTTTTTCTGCACTGGCTACTTCGGCTTCCATCAGCAGGCCAAACATTTTTTTACCGGCAGGGAAAAATTCTGCTATTACTGCCGTAGATGCATGCGCCCGGTGAGCCGTACCAAATGCGTCGTTAACATATACATCACCTAGCTTACTTAACTTTTCAGCAAATGCTTTATCGCCTTTTTCTTCTTCTTTGTAAAAGCGCAGGTTTTCTAATAATAATACTTCGCCGGGCTTCAGCATCGTAGCAGTAAAGCCGGCCTGGCTGCCAATACAGTCATCTACAAAAAACACTTTGGTATCTCCACCCAGTAATTCATGTAAATGTTTTACCAGGTGCTTTAAAGAATATTTATCTGCCGGCCCGTCTTTGGGGCGGCCCAAATGGCTCATCAAAATTGCACTTCCCCCGTCTGCTAATATTTTTCTAATGGTTGGGATGGTCGCAGTCATACGGGTATCGTCTGTAATATTAAACTGTTCATCTAATGGGACATTAAAATCTACACGTACCAGGGCTTTATGGCCGCTGAAGTTGAAGGCTGAAAATTTGCTCATGTGATTGAATTGTAAAAGCTATTTTTTATTTTTTACCAGTGCTAAATTAATTGCTTTTTCTGCAAGCAGCGCCATTACTTTATACCCTGCCGCATTAGGATGTACGCCATCATCTCCATAAATACTTTTCAAACCATTTCTTTCATCCTTCATAGCGGTATGATAATCCAGGTATATGCAGCCGTTTTTTACACAATAATTTTTTATCCATTTATTAAGTGCAACAATTTTTTCTGCAGGTTGTAAGCCCCGCTTCCAGGGATAATCAAACACCGGCAATACAGAAGATAAGATCACTTTTATTTTATTGGCGGCAGCAATTTCTGCCATGGCGGCAATATTGTCTTCAATCATTTCCAGTGTGGATGGGCCGGTGTTGCCCGCTATATCATTGGTGCCTGCCAGTATCACTACCAGCTTAGGTTTCAATGCCACTACATCCTGCCGAAACCTTAGCAACATTTGCGGACTGGTTTGCCCACCAATGCCCCGGTTGATATAGGGCTTGCCATAAAAAAATCCGGGCATTAAATTACTCCATCCTTCTGTAATAGAATTACCCATGAAAACTACCCGTTTTTCTTTAGCCAAAGCTGGCCCGAGCTGGCTATTTTCATTTTTAAACCTTAACAGGTTTGCCCAATCCTGGGCTTCAGTTTCCTGGCTCATACATAAAATAATTATCAGTAAACAACACAAATTTTTTAAAAGCTTCATAGTAAACCTGGTATTTAAAAGTGAATTATTATTTTAAAGATACGCACAACAAAAAAAGCTTTCAAAAAAATTGAAAGCTTTAAAATTATATTTATAAATTGATTATTTTTTAGAGATCAATCCTGCAAAATAATGAACCGTACGTACCAACTGGCTTACATAACTCATTTCATTATCGTACCAGCTTACGGTTTTTACCAATTGGCTATCGCCCGATACCTGTACTTTGGTTTGGGTGGCATCAAATAAAGAACCATAAGTAATACCAATAACATCGCTGCTTACAATCTCATCTACATTGTAGCCAAAACTCTCATTGGCTGCGGCTTTCATAGCGGCATTTACTTCTTCAACCGTTACCTTTTTTTCCAGTATGCTGTACAATTCTGTAACAGATCCTGTTATTACGGGTACCCTTTGTGCACCTCCGTCTAATTTACCTTTCAATTCAGGTAATACCAACCCAATAGCTTTTGCGGCGCCTGTACTGTTAGGCACAATGTTGGCTGCGGCGGCTCTTGCTCTTCTCAGGTCACCTTTTGGATGTGGTGCATCCAGCGTATTCTGATCATTTGTATAAGCATGAATAGTGCTCATCATACCGGTGATGATACCAAAATTATCATTCATCACTTTTGCCATTGGCGCCAGGCAGTTGGTAGTGCAGCTTGCACAACTGATAATTGTTTCGCTGCCGTCAAGAATAGAATGATTTACATTAAATACCACGGTCTTAAGTTCGCCGGTGGCAGGTGCAGAAATGACCACACTTTTTGCGCCTGCTTTCAGATGAGCTTCTGCCTTGGTTTTATCTGCAAAGAAACCGGTGCTTTCTATCACTACATCTACATCATGCTGCCCCCAGGGAATTTGTGCAGGATCTTTTTGGGCATATATTTTTATTTCATGGCCATTTACCACGATTGCATTTTCTGTATGTGTTACTTTCTGATCAAAGCGGCCCTGGGCGCTGTCATATTTTAAAAGATGTGCCAATACTTCTGGGCTGGTAAGATCGTTGATAGCCACCGCATCTATCCCTTCCATGTTATATATCTGGCGAAAAACAAGGCGGCCAATACGGCCAAACCCATTTATTGCAACTTTAACTGTACCCATAACTAAATATTTAGAAGTGTCATTTAATTTTTGAGTGGCAAAATTACAAGATACAAACATAATACGGTGTAAATATTTTGGCTATCCCGCAGATGGTCATTATTTCTTCAAAAAATTTTGGATACAAAAGCTCATCCCATTATCTTTGCCGTCCTTTAACAGGAATGCCGCGTTGGTCAAGAGGTTAAGACGCCTCCCTTTCACGGAGGAATCACGGG
>JBDUCK010000256.1:0-5132 GCA_040003485.1 Ferruginibacter sp.
TAAAAATATTTTATTTAAGCCTTTCTTTTATATCCAGCTTAAATTTTCTTGCATAGTCTTTTGCGACATCATAGCCGGCATCGGCATGCCGTATCACACCAATGCCGGGATCGTTTCGCAACACACGGCTAAGCCTGAGCGCTGCTTCGGGAGTACCATCTGCAACAATCACCATACCAGCGTGTATGCTGTAGCCCATACCTACACCGCCCCCATGATGCAGGCTTACCCAGCTTGCACCGCCTGCCGTATTTACCAGCGCATTCAGCACGGGCCAATCTGCCACCGCATCGCTGCCATCCAGCATGGCTTCGGTTTCCCGGTTAGGACTGGCCACAGAGCCGGTATCCAAGTGATCCCGGCCAATAACGATGGGCGCTTTTACTTTGCCGGTGCGTACCAGTTCATTAAAAGCCAGGCCGGCTTTTTCCCGGTCACCCTGCCCTATCCAGCAAATGCGTGCCGGTAATCCCTGGAAGGCAATTTTTTCCTGTGCCATTTTCATCCAGCGGAGCATGCCGGTATTTTCAGGAAAAAGGTTCATCATAACGCCATCGGTTACCCGAATATCCTCCGGGTCGCCGCTAAGTGCAGCCCAGCGAAACGGCCCCTTGCCTTCACAGAACAACGGGCGTATGTAAGCAGGTACAAAGCCGGGGAAATGGAAGCAGCGGTTTAGTGAATAGTGAATGGTGAGTGGTGAATGGGCGTTGCGATGTACGATCTCCTTCTGTCCACTGTCAACTGTCATCTGCTTAGTCTCGTACTCCTGTGCTCTTGCACGGATATTGTTTCCGTAATCAAAAGTAATAGCGCCCTTATCCATAAGTTGCAGCATCAGTTGTACGTGTAGGTACATGCTTTCATAACTCAGGTTAAGATATTCCTCAGGGTTGTCCGTACGCAGTACATTTGCCTGTGCATTGGTAAGTGTGTGTGGCACATACCCAATCAGCGGATCATGTGCCGAAGTTTGATCTGTCAATGTATCCGGCACAATATTTCTTTCTATCAATCGCTGTAACAGTACTACGGCATTGCACAACACACCAATGCTTAGTGCTTTTCCGGCTGTCTTATATTCCATCGCTTTATCAATCGCTTCATCAATAATAATATATTTTTCATCAAGATATTTTGTTTCAATACGTTTATCAATGCGCCACTCTTCTACTTCTGCAATAAGTGCCACCCCTTCGTTCATGGTAATGGCCAATGGTTGTGCACCACCCATGCCACCAAGGCCGGCGGTTACATTTAATGTATGCTTCAATGTTCCACCAAAATGTTTATCTGCAATGGCACCATACGTTTCATAAGTACCCTGTACAATGCCCTGGCTGCCGATGTATATCCAGCTACCGGCGGTCATTTGCCCATACATCATCAGGCCCTTTTTTTCCAGTTCATCAAAGTGTTTCCAGTTGGCCCAGTTGGGTACTAACTGTGAGTTGGAAATTAAAACACGTGGCGCATCTTTATGTGTTTTAAGCATGGCAACAGGTTTACCGCTTTGTATCAGCAGCGTTTCATCATCTTCCAGGTCTTTTAAAGCTTTTATAATAAGATCAAGCGATTCAATATTACGGGCAGCCTTACCACGGCCGCCATACACGATCAATTCTTCCGGGCGCTCTGCAACGTCTGGGTCAAGATTGTTTAGCAGCATGCGCAATGCCGCTTCCTGAACCCAGCCTTTGCAATTTAGTTTTGTGCCGGTGGGGGTTTTGTATTTGGCGTAATCGTAAACATGAGGTGTTGTCATTTGAATTATTTTTTATTACCTACCGATGCAAAATTATTTTTTCTATTTTCTTTTTTTGCTTGTCCAAAAAAGAAACAAAAAAAGACGCCCACAAAAGATTACATCCCCTTTGTGGGATAGTTCCGTGGTTAAGCTTTTGTGCTACTGTATTAAAATGCATTTGTTCACTGATGTTAAGCGGATTCCCGAACAACATTTACTTTGCATCTTTTTCATTTCGAATATTATAACATAATCTCCCCCTTCAGCAGGCTGGGGGGCTTTTTATAAATTCTATCGCCAGTTTCATATCATCATGCAACACTCTATCTGCATCATTAAAGCTTACTTCTTTTCTAAACGCTTTTATTATTTCTTCCAGTTGCGGCGAAGTTTTCTGTGGCGATCGAAATGCTATTGCCTGCACTGCCGTCAATAATTCTATTGCCAATACTTTTTCTACGTTATCAATTACCCGCTTACATTTAGTGGCGGCATTGGCACCCATACTCACATGATCTTCCTGGTTGTTGCTGCTGGGGATAGAGTCTACACTGGCCGGTGTACACAATTGTTTATTCTCACTCACTATGCCGGCAGCGGTGTATTGCGGAATCATCAGGCCCGAATTAAGCCCCGGATTTTTTACCAGGAAAGGCGGCAGGCTTCGTTGCCCGCTGATCAACTGGTACGTTCTCCGTTCGCTGATGCTGGCGAGTTCGCTCATGGCGATAGCCAGGAAATCCAGGCCTAACGCCAACGGTTGGCCGTGAAAATTACCACCGCTTACGATCAGGTCTTCATCCGGGAAAATATTAGGATTATCTGTAACCGCATTTATTTCTTTTATAAAAATGCTTTGCACATAATCCATCGTATCCTGTGTAGCACCATGCACCTGCGGAACGCATCGGAAAGAATATGGATCCTGTACCTGTGATTTTTTTTGAGTTGTAATAGCACTGCCTTTTAATAAGTCTCTTAATTTTTGTGCCGTTTTCACCTGGCCGTTATGCGGCCGCACCCGGTGAATATTTTCATTCAGCGGATCGGGTATGCAATCAAATGCATCAAAGCTGATGGCGGCAATGGTATTGGCCCAGTTCATTAAACGGTCACACTGTATAAGATTGTGCAGGCCGTAAGCACTCATAAACTGGGTGCCGTTTATCAGCGCCAGCCCTTCTTTGCTTTGCAAATGAATAGGTTCCCAACCCAAATCGTCAAGCACTACTTCGGCTGGGAATTTAACGCCGTTGTGACGCACTTCTCCCAGGCCTATCAGGGGCAAACTTAAATGACTAAGTGGGGCCAGGTCGCCGGAAGCGCCCAAAGACCCCTGCGTATAAATTACCGGCAGCACATCATTATTATACATATCCATCAGGCGGTTCACCGTGTCTATCTGCACCCCGGAGTGCCCGTAACTGAGTGATTTTATTTTAAGCATCAGCATCAGCTTCACAATATCTTTTGGTACTTCGTCGCCGAGGCCGCAGGCATGTGATTTTAATAAATTACTTTGCAACTGCCCCAACTGTGCATTATCAATTTTTACGTTTTGCAAAAAACCAAATCCTGTGTTGATGCCATAAAATAAATCAGCAGAATCTGCCAATTTTTTATCCAGGTATTCACGGCATTTAACAATGCTCTCATGGGCATCAAACGTAATAGAAACATGCTGATTAAATTCCAAAAGGTTTTTTATCTGCTGAAATTCAGTAGGCTTTCTATCAAGTGGCAAGTAATTATAACTCATCTATTAATTTGGGTATTGAAGTAAAAATTTTAACTTGGCCAAAAGTAAGAAAAAGGAGCGAAGGATGGGAACAGTGATGATACTGATTAGAAAGATTATTACGGATAAAGAAGAAAGTTTTCTTGGTCCGGGCTTAATACCATTGGGCATCATCGTTGCGTCGCCCTCTTGTACATCATGTTTCTATTTAGCTGTAGGGGAAGCGGTTTTTGTTTCACGCAAATACGCAAAGAAGCAAAGAAAGGCTTTCCAATATAGCGAAGACACAAAGCACAATAAATGCTTTGCCTCATTGCATGAAACATTACGCTAAGATAAAGATGAAAAAAGTTATGCCGTAAAAGTGAGTGACACAACAATGCCGAACACAGAATAAATGCCCGCTACCAAAAAATAAAAATATTATGAAAAAAATAATTTCATCAATCATCATTACTGCCGTCTTTTTAACTCCACAGGCACAGTCGGTAAAATTATTGAGCAGTGGTACCAAAACATCGCTGCGTGGACTGAGTGTGGTAGATGACAGAACGGTGTGGGTTAGCGGCAGTAACGGTACCGTTGGCAAAAGTATAGATGGCGGCGGCACCTGGAAATGGCTGGTTGTAAAGGGTTTTGAAAAAACTGATTTCAGGGATATTGAAGCCTTTGATAAAAACACTGCAGTGATAATGGGTATAGATACACCCGCATATATTTTAAGAACTACCGATGGCGGTGAAACCTGGAAGACGGTGTATGAAAATAAAACAAAAGGGATGTTCCTGGATGCGATGGAATTCTGGAATATTCAAAGCGGCATTGTAATTGGCGACCCGATAAATAATCATTTTTTTATAGGCCGTACATTTAATGGTGGCAAAACCTGGCAAAGCATTCCTGAAAATAACAAGCCCGTGGCCGATAGCGGGGAAGCTTGTTTTGCAAGCAGTGGTACAAACATCCGGAAATTAAATAAGGCCGAAGCCGTGTTTATCAGCGGCGGTTTATCGGCGCATGTTTTTATTAGAGATAAAAAAATAAGCCTGCCGTTAATTCAGGGAAAGGAAACGACAGGCGCCAATTCTATAGCGGTAAAAAACAGTAAAACTTTTATAGTGGTGGGCGGAGATTTTAATACAAAGGATTCGTCCGAAAAAAATTGTGTGATCACCCATGATGCAGGACTGACGTGGGTTGTACCTGATAGCCTGCCGCATGGTTACCGAAGTTGTATAGAATACTTAGGCAAACAAAACTGGATTACCTGCGGACTGAACGGCGTGGATTACAGCGGCAATGATGGCAAAACTTTTAGCTGGATAAGTAAAGAAAGTTTTCATGTGTGCCGCAAAGCAAAGAAAGGCAAAGCAGTTTATTTTGCAGGTGGCGGTGGAAGGATTGGGAAGTTGGAATAATATTTTTAAGCCTTAAAAGTTATTTAAAAATTTTATCTCCTGTATTTCTATTTTTAATTCTAAAAAATGAAGGCCGCCAATATGCAGATTTAATCTGCGGATCGGCGGCGAAAAAATAAAGAGTATTATAAAGATTTAACTTGCATTAATCAAATAAATGCCCTTGCCCGGTGACTTCTTCCTTAACCTCCCACTCCATCTCAACTGATTTAGAAAAATCTACAAGCTT
>JBDUCK010000029.1:0-17306 GCA_040003485.1 Ferruginibacter sp.
TTGATGCTTAAATTCTGGTAACGGGCAGCATTGGTATTTACACTTTTAAAATCAGTAAGCCAGGTGCTGCAACATAATTCTCTGCCGCAACTACCAATACCACCAACTTTACCAGCTTCCTGGCGGGCACCTATCTGGCGCATCTCTACTTTTACTTTAAATTCGCCGGCATATTGTTTTATCAGTTCTCTAAAATCTACCCGGTCATCGGCTATATAAAAAAAGGTAGCTTTTCTGCCATCGGCCTGTATTTCTACTTCTGCCATCTTTAACTCCAGCTTTAATACCCGGGCCATTGCCCGGCTGCGAATAAGTACCTGGGCTTCCCTTGCTTTTGTTTCCAGCATTTTTGCCAGATCAGTTTCAGTAGCACGGCGCAATATTTTTTTTACATCAGGGCTTTTTTCATCAATATTATTTTTCTTCAGTTGCAGGCGTACAAGTTCACCCGTGAGGTTTACCATGCCTACATCAAAGCCACTGGTACCTTCTACGGCTACCATTTCGCCTTTTTCAAAATAATGAAGAGTTGTGTTTTTAAAATAATCTTTACGGCTGCCATTATTGAAACTTATTTCTACAATTCGGCAACTGCTCTCAGGATCGCTGAAGGGTAAATTGGCCAGCCAGTCGTGTACATTCATGCGATTACAACCCCCGCTGGCGCAACTGCCATGACTCTGGCATCCGCCCGGTGCACCATCTTTACCGGTGCCGCAACTTCCACATCCCATATTTCTAAAGTTTAAGAGTAGTAAATAATTTTTGGAAACCAGGCAGTGGCTATCTATTAAGCTTGATTGGCGTCGCACTCTGGTACAGTAGATCACTATTGGGCTTTGCCCACAGCTTACCAAAGCCCATTGTAAAATATATGTAGTACAGCATAGAACACATGACGGGCAAGCTCCCGAAATGGTATGCGGTACAAGTGAGTGACACAACGATGACGACCAAAGCTGAAAAAGTTTGTTCCAAAAAACAAACCTCTTCTTATGCATAAACCTGCAACACTGGTTCCTATTGCATCAAAATTACTGATTTGTTGCTAATAATGTGGTACAACTTAATGGTGAGGGCATGAAAGAGCATTTTCGCATTAGCATTTCGCTCAATATAATAAGCGGCCTGATCCAGTTCATTGATGATGGCTTCCAGCTGTGTTAAATCGCAAAGCTTATTTAGTTTTAGCGAGAAATCGTTTTTTATGGCTGTATTCCCCTCGTTGCCCGTTACCTTTAAGCGTAGGGTCTGTTGCAAAAGGTGAGTAAAATATTTTAAGAACTGCTTTTGTTTTTCCCGGCCGGTCTTGCTTATTTCATCAATCCATTTTATTTGAGCCAACGGCCCGGTTTTTAAAATGCTGTTCAGCCAGTCCCGGAGCAGCACTTCCCAGTCATCTTCTGCATGCTGCAGCTGTTGTAAAGCTTCGTGGTAGTTACCTTCGCTAATGGCGGCAATTTGTTCTGCTTTTTGTACGGATACACTTTCTCTTAATTCCAATGCTGCTTCAATTTCTATTTTGCTGAGCAGGGGGATTTTGATAAGCTGGGTACGGGAAAGTATGGTGGGCAGAATGAGCGATTCATTTTCCGCCACTAAAATAAAGAGGGTATCAGGTGAAGGTTCTTCTATCAATTTTAATAATTTATTGCCTTCTTTACCCAGTGCTTCGGGCATCCAGATAATTAAAATTTTATACTCGGCTTCAAAACTTTTAAGGCTCATTTTACGAACAATGTCCCGGGTTTCTTCGCTGGTAATATTGCCCTGTTTATTTTCTGCACCAATAAATTGTAACCAATCGTAACTATTACCATAGGGGTTTTTAATAATAAACTCACGCCACTCTGTTATGTAATCTGTACTAATGGGTTTATCGCCGGCTTTGCGTGGAATAACCGGGTAGCAAAAATGAATATCAGGATGAATAAGCAGGGCAGCTTTTTTGCAGGCCGGGCATTCTCCGCAACTGTCAGTTGACAGCTGGTAGTTGATAGTTGATGGTTCGGAAGTTTTCAGAGGTTCGGGCTCCCCAAAAAGAGACGGTTTGGTTACCGGTTGCCCGTTGCCGGTTGTATTTTTCCCATTCACTTTTTCGCAAACGGTGTACTGTGCCAATGCCCTTGCCAGTGATAAGGCGCCACTGCCTTCTTTACCCAAAAACAATAGCGCATGGCTAAGCCTGTTTTGCTGAATTAAATGAGGGAGCTGGGTTTTTAAATCTTTCTGGCCAATAACCTGGGAGAACTGCATGATGCAAAGTAAAATAAAAAAGGCCGCCCAAATTTATATTGGCGGCCTTTTTTATAAGTTGATATATTTTATAACTTACTCGTTATTTCTTCACTCATTGGAGTAATCTTGCTTGGGAAGTAAGCTATCATATTTCCATTCTCGTCTATCAGGAACTTATTGAAATTCCATTTTATTTCTGCATCAAGCACACCATTTTCTGTCTTGTTGGTAAGCCATTTGTAAATAGGCGCTGTATCATCTCCTTTTACAGAAATTTTTGCAGCCATAGGAAAAGTAACCCCATAGTTTTTTGTACAGAATTCTTTTATCTCTGCATTGGTACCAGGCTCTTGCCCCCCAAAGTTATTTGCCGGAAAGCCTATAATAACCAGCTTGGTTTTATATTTTTCATATAACTCTTCTAATTCTTTATACTGGGGCGTATAGCCACAGGCGGACGCAGTATTTACGACTAAGATTTTTTTTCCTTTATAAGCCGAGAAGTCGATAGTACCGCCTTCCAACCCGGCAACCTTAAATTGGTAGATATTTTTTATTTCTTTTGCAGGTGCCATTTGACTTTGAGCATCAGATGGTTTAATTGAATTGGTTGATTGTGCCATACAGCTTAGTACTGCTGCAGAAAGGGCGATAAACTTTGTCATGATTTTATTTTTTATAATTACAGATAAGTATTAAAAAAGTTTAATTATTGTTTTTCATAACACCCGATATCAGGCAATCCATTACTACGGTTGGTATCGTCTAGATCTTTTAAAAAAGAAGTGGGACTTCCTTTATTAATGCCGGGTGCTGCATTTTTTGTAATTCTGAAATCATAATATTTATGACTTACATCAATACTGTCAAAATAAGGATCCTGATTTTTAATAACGGTTACCAGGCTCGTATAGGCCGGATCATTCAGTGCTTTATACAAACAATGATCGAGACTAACATTAAAAAGGTTGCTTCCCTGTTTATTTATTAGTACTTCGTTATCTATAGAACCATTATCGCCCCAAAAAATACAATTAAGGAACAAGGCATTTAAATCGGCAGTACTGGTAGAGCCATTTGTTTCTAAAAAATTAACCGCAGAAAGCACAGGCATTTTTCTCAACAGGTAAGTATTTGAAAAAGAAGCGGCAGTGCAATTGGTAAATGTATAATTACCCCCCAGCTGTATTAAAATATTGCTGCCGCAATTGCTGATTAAACAATTATCTACCTGCACACTTGTATTGGTACAAAGCAGGCCTGCATCAAAAGCATTATCTATTATTGTTTGGTGCATAATTAATTTAGGATTTGCATTTACCGAAGGCTCTTGCACAACCACTGCCTGGTAAGCATTTTTAATTACCGCAAATTTTATTTGATTATCCTTGCTGCCAGCTCTGAAAAAAATACCTGGCCAACCTGCCGGTAAATTATTGTACGGCTCGTCTAACCTGTCTCCTGCAAAAAGTACACTGTTTAATTTAGTCCCATTTACAATAAGAGTACCATCAATTATGAACGCAGCGTTTCCGTGAAAATATATTTTCACACCTGCAGGGATTGTAAGCGTAGCCCCGTTGTCAACTTTTAATCCTCCAAGTATTACGTAAGGCAAGTTGCTGTTCCAGGTTGTATCGGAAGTGATGATCGCATTGGTTAAAAAATTAGCATTTTGCCCAAATGCCTGCAATTGTACAAATCTGGTATTGCCATTATAATTTACGGCAATACTATCACTTAATATAAAAGGAAGGTTTGTAGTGGTTTGATTTACGGTAACTGAAACAAAAATATAAATGCTGTCATTTGCAGCTATATCAATATTATCTGCTTCGCCGGCAGCGATGCCATTTACATTTATTTTAAAAGGAGAAGAAGTGCCGCCCATTAATTTTACGGAAGAAAGCCTGAGCCGCTGGTCGTTATTGTTTGTTATTTTAAATGATTTTGTTATAGAACCAACGCTGGTAAAAACAGTATCGAATTTTATACTATCTGCACTTATAGTAAGCCTGGCATCGGCACTGGTAATAAAAGTTTCTTTTTTGCAGGAAATAGTCATTAGCAAAACACAAAATGCAATAAGAAAAAATTGAATGTTTTTCATTGAAACAAATCTACAATATTCTATTTACTTGCTATGGCTAATGTGGCCAGGCTTATGCTGATACCCGGAATCTTAAGCAAAGTTTGGGCACAGGCCTCTAATGTTGCGCCGGTTGTAATTACATCATCTGCCAATAAAATATTTTTACCAATCAATGCTCCGGGAGTTTTTACAGCAAAACTTCCCTCAACATTTTCCCATCTTTCTGTGCGGTGTTTTCGGGTTTGCGTTTCTGTAGATTTTTGGCGGATGACGTTTTTAGTAAGCACTGGCACCTGCACTATAGAAGATATCCCATTACAAATAATTTCCGCCTGGTTGTAACCACGTTTAAATTCTTTATCCGCATATAATGGAAGAGGAATGAGGTAATCAATGTTTGAAAAACGGGTAGATTGTAAAATAGTTTTTCCCATCATTGCGCCAAGATAAAAACCGATTTCTTTATTGCCTTTATATTTAAGCTGGTGAATGAGATGCTGTATAAGCTGGCTTTTTGAAAAATAAAATTCGCTATATCCGGCTTTTAATAGAAAGCGACCGGTAAATATTTTTTCTAAGGGATTGGCTTCAACCTTTTCAAAATATGTCCGGGGCAGGTTGGTCAAGCATTTTAAACAAAGTAATTCCTGCTTGCTTAATAAATCGCTGCCGCACCCGGTACAATTGTGCGGATAAAAAAGATGCATAGCATCCGAAAAAATATTTTTAATGGAGAGCATGCCTTAATGTCTGTTTAAAATTAAAACAAATATTGGTACAGTTCTTCTACTTTGCCAAGCGCTACAACTTCAATATTAAATTTTAATTTGCCTAATGATTTTGAGTTGTACTTACTTACGATTATTTTTTCGAAACCTAATTTTTCTGACTCAGCTATTCTTTGTTCAATCCTGTTTACTGCTCTTATCTCTCCGCTTAGGCCAACTTCCCCGGCAAAACAAATATGCTGAGGTAATGATACATCTTCATAACTGCTGAGCAAAGCACTTACAATGGCAAGGTCAATAGAAGGATCTTCTACTTTTATACCACCGGCTATATTGATAAAAACATCTTTTACGCCAAAATGAAACCCACCTCTTTTTTCCAGCACGGCCAGTAACAGTTGCAATCTTCTCAGGTCAAAACCACTCACCGTTCTCTGCGGTGTGCCATAAACACTTTGCGTTACCAATGCTTGTGTTTCAATGAGCAGTGGCCTGATACCTTCTATGGTGGCGGCAATCGCAATGCCGCTTAGCTGATCTTCTTTTTGGGTAATTAAAATTTCACTTGGGTTGGTTACTGCCCGCATGCCTTCCTCTGTCATTTCATAAATCCCTAATTCTGAGGTGGAACCAAAGCGGTTTTTTAACGTGCGTAAAATCCTATAGGCATAATGCCGGTCACCTTCAAACTGTAGTACAGTATCTACCATGTGTTCTAAAATCTTTGGCCCTGCAATGTTTCCATCTTTGGTAATATGGCCTATTAAAAAAACCGGGGTATTGGTTTCTTTTGCATAACGCTGTAATTCTGCTGCTGTTTCTCTTATCTGGCTTATACTCCCTGGCGAAGATTCTACAAAGGGCGATTGCAATGTTTGAATGGAATCTACAATGACCAGTTGCGGTTTTAATTTTTTTATTTCTTTAAAAATTGTTTGAGTATCTGTTTCAGTAAGCAGGTAAAAATTTTCATTTGAAAAGCCTACCCGGTCGGCCCGCATTTTTATTTGTTGTTCACTTTCTTCCCCACTTATATATAATGTAACAACATCCTTTAATTTTAAACCGATTTGTAAAAACAAGGTTGATTTGCCAATACCCGGTTCGCCAGCCACCAACACAATACTTCCTAAAACAATACCGCCACCCAATACCCGGTTCAATTCTGTATCAGTAGTTATGATTCTTTTTTCTTCTGCACTGCTTACATCGTTTATAGAAACCGTTTTTAATTTTGAAAGACCGCTATATTCTTTCCAATCATCTTTAGGTGCTTTATCGTTTCCTTTTATAATTACTTCTTCTACAAAAGTATTCCACTGATTACATGACGGGCATTTGCCAACCCACTTGGTACTTTCGTAACCACAATTCTGGCAGAAAAATGCAGATTTAGTTTTACTCATGCAGTAAAGTTAGTTGTGAAAAGGGAATGATTGAATAGATCAATACGAATTGAAAATATAAAAGATAGAATTTTGTTTAACTGAATATTGAATCAGGAATCTGGATTTGAAAAATGATTACAGAAAAGAAAAGGAAATTAAAGAGATAAAAAAGGAAGGGCCGTATAAAAAATACGGTAAACGATCATGAGGGAAAAATTATTCCAATTAAAAACAGATGTCATTAATTGGCTAAAATGGTTATACTAATTTGTAGGAAGAGTATAGAAAATTATATTTTTTGATGATTAAAAAGCAAAAGGGTCAACATTTCTGTTGACCCTTTGTACTTACTAACCCATTAAATTCTATTGCTAAATTACAAATTGCGGCCACAAAAAAAAATTATTTTTTATGATGTTAATAAGTTTCAGTTTGATAATCTCTATTTTAGAACTATTATTAAATAATTTGCAATTATTTAATAATCAGTAATTTACAGCAATTACTTGTGATAACTTAGTTCATTAGCCGTTATAACAGGCATTGAAATAATAATAAAATAATTTGGTTTATAAAATAAACTACTCTACGTTTGTGATAAATTTACAGTAATGAAATATTTTCTTCTTTTAGTATTGATAATAATCTCCCTAAAATCATTTGCCCAAGTGAAAATAACCGGGAGGATGACAGATACAAAGAATAATCCCTTGGCAGGCGCCAGTATTACTATTAAAGATTCATATGATGGTACTACAACTGATTCCTTGGGAAAGTATTCTTTTACTACTTCAGAAAAAGGAGCCCAATTACTTCAAGCTACAAATTCTGGTTATAATATATATCAAAAATCTATAACTCTTGAAGGCAAGGATTTAGAAATAAATATATCAGTGAAGGAATTGATAACAGAACTAAACGCAGTTACCATTACAGCCGGTTCATTTGAAGCAAGCGATAAAAAAAAGGGAACTGTTCTAACTGATCTGGATATTGTTACAACGGCGGGGTCAAATGGAGATATTACAGGCGCCTTAAAAACGCTACCGGGCACACAGCAGGTAGGAGAAAGCGAAGGGCTGTTTGTAAGAGGCGGTACGGCTACAGAAAGTAAAATATTTATAGATGGAAATGTGGTGAATAATTTTTTTTACAGCAGTTTGCCAGGCATTGCAACCCGGGGCAGGTTTAATCCTTTTCTTTTTAAAGGAACTGTTTTCAGCGCAGGTGGATATTCTGCCTTATACGGCCAGGCACTTTCTGCGGCATTAATATTAGAAAGTAAAGATTTACCAGAGAGGACTGAAGCAGACTTAGCAATTTCTGTGATCGGCGGCGGCGGCGGAATACAAAAATTGGCAAAAAATAAAAAATCATCCTGGGGATTTTCGTATAATTATACCAACCTGGCACTTGCCTTTGCAGTCATAAAGCAAAAGCAGGATTTTTTTAAAACGCCTTTATATCACCAGGGAGATGCTAATTTTCGTGTTAAAACAAAAAGCGGCGGCTTTATAAAATACTATGGGTATGCAAGCTGGAACAGGATTGACTTTAAAAGCCCCGACATTGATTCCAATAGTTTAAAAAATGTTTTTGCCCTGGAAAACCTTAATACGTATCATAATATTAACTGGAGAGAGAATATTGGCAACGGATGGAAATTTAATACCGGCCTTAGTTACAGTACTAATAGAGACGATATACAAAACGAATTACAGAATGCAGAAAATGAGAAACAGGTTATTACTAACCCTATAGGTTATGCATTTAAAAATTTTATGTTGAAAAACAGGGCGCAATATGCCCAGGCAAGAATAGTTTTTGAAAAACGGCTGAAAGGCTTGAATGCAGTACGTTTTGGTGTAGATCATTTTTACAGTAATGAAAAAACTGTGTATACTTTATACGATGGCAATCAATATACTGATATAGTAAAAGATAATTTATCTGCAGCGTTTGCAGAAGCTGATCTTTATATTACGAAGGATATAGCAGCAAAACTTGGCACCAGGCTCGAATATTCTGCCTTGATGAAAAAATGGAATATTGCTCCACGTATTTCTTTGGCTTATAAATTTAAGGACAATAGCCAGACATCATTTGCTTATGGTATTTTTTATGAGAACCCCGAAAGAAAATATTTACCTGCGGTGAGCACTCAACTTAACTATGCAAAGGCTACGCATTATATTTTGCAATACCAACGGCTGAATAATCAACGAACTTTTAGAACGGAATTATTTTATAAAAAATATAATAATTTATTTAAAACATACCCTGATAATAATGGCCGGGAAGTAGCGGCAAATAATAGCGGCAATGGGTATGCGAAAGGAATTGAATTTTTTTGGCGGGATAAAAAATCGCTGAAGAATGTGGATTACTGGATCTCTTATTCTTACCTGGATACCAAAAGAGATTATCTTAACTTCCCTCTTTCTATGACACCAAATTTTGCTGCGAAACACACGGCATCTTTAGTGATGAAAAAATTTGTATTACCTTGGAAGACCGGCTTTAATGCCAGTTATAATTTTGCCAGCGGCAGGCCGTATTATAATTTGCAATATGACAATAGCCAAAACAAATATATTGTTGCAGATGAAGGAAAAACGATTAATTACAATAGCCTCAGTTTTAGTTTAAATTATCTGCCTAACCTGGGTAATACCAAGAAAAAAACTTTTATTGTATGGGTGCTTTCCCTAACCAATGTACTTGGCCAAACCCAGGTATACGGGTATAATTATGCAACAATTACTAATCACAAAGAGGCTATTACGCCTCCTTCCAAAAGATTTCTTTATATAGGATGTTTTTTAAGTTTCGGAATAGACAGAACACAGGATGCAATAAATAATAACTTGTAATTTTTTGTAAATTTAAATATAAACAAATGTCACATTATCACTCTCCTGTCCCCCAGGGCAAAGATCCTGCCTTATGGGAAATTGCCCAAAAAAGAGCAGGCTTTAAGGGCCATTTATTAGCATATATTATTGTAAATGTATTTCTGTGGTCATTATGGTACTACACCAGTTTTAAGAATATGCAAAACCAATGGAGCCCTTATCCATGGCCTATCTGGACCACTTTAGGCTGGGGCATAGGGCTTGCATTTCATTTTACCGGGGCATACATTTTCCCAAAGGCAAATTCTGTAGAAAAGGAGTATGAAAAATTAAAAAATAAAAATTTATAAAAATAAAAATCAACTATTATGAAAAAAATAATTTTAAGCACTGCATTTTTAATTTCTTCAATGCTGTTATTTGCACAAAGCGAAAAATACATGGCTGTAATGAAAAGTAACATCACAGCTATTGACAGCAGTTTTAAAACTTCTGCAGATTTAGTTTCGCTGGCCAATAATTTTGAACGCATTGCCAAGGCAGAAAAAACCCAATGGCTTCCGTACTATTATGCAGCTTTTTGCCAGGTAAATGCCGGCTTAGTAGAACAGGATAAATCTAAATGCGATGCCATTGCAGATAGGGCTTCCGAATTATTAAACAAAGCAGATTCTTTACAGCAAAGCAATTCAGAAATAAGCTGTATAAAAAGTATGATCGCTACCTGCCACATGCTGGTAAATCCTATGCAACGTTATATGGAATACGGGCCGGAAGGTGCTACGCAACTTGAAAATGCGATGCAGCAGGATCCATCAAACCCACGCCCTTACTTTCTTCAGGGCCAATCGCTAAAATATACTCCAGAGCAATTTGGTGGCGGGTGCGGCACTGCAAAACCGGTACTACAAACAGCATTGGATAAATATGCTGCTTTTAAACCTGCGAACGATCTTTCTCCCACCTGGGGGAAAACAAGAACAGAGCAAATAATGACAGAGTGTACTAAATAAGTCTTAAGCCTGGATATATCTATACGTTCCGGCATTAAAGATTCAAACTAAATATTATGCAGAAGGAAAATTTTTCACCCCTGGATAGCCTTAAGGTAATTCAATCTATGATTGATAAAACCAAAGAAGGTATAAGCGACAAAAGCTTTTATTTTTTAATGTGGGGTTGGCTTACTGTCACAGCCTGCCTGCTGCAATACTACTTATTGGTGGTAGTGAAATATGAACATCATTACCAGGCATGGCTGCTTATTTTGTTGGGTATAGCTGCTTCGATAATCTACGGAATTAAAGAAAAGAAAAAAGAAACTGTAAAAACCTATGCAAGCGAAAGCATGAGTGCCTTATGGACTGGTATTGGATTATCTTTTATGGGGCTAAGTTTTATCTTATCCCGGATTGGCTGGCAATATTCTTTTCCGTTTTATATTTTATTGTATGGCATTGGCACATTTAGTAGTGGCAGCATATTAAAATTTAAACCGCTGCAAGCCGGTGGTATAGCTTGTTTTGTTTTGGCAGCTGCAGCTACTTATGCAAGTTATCAAAACCAGATATTACTAACGGCGGCTGCAGTTTTGGTAAGTTATCTTATACCTGGGTATTTGCTTAAATATAGATTTGAAAAGAAATAGGGTCATACTTTACTGTTTAAAAATAAAAAATATGGAAGATGAAAGTCAATTATCAGAACAGGAAAGCCTCCGGCTGATTAGTGAGATGATTGGGAAAGCAAAAAAAAGTTATGTTACTAAAGGCATTGCCTCAATGGTATGGGGCGTACTTATTGTTACCTGCAGTTTACTTACCTGGGCGCAGGTGCAATATAAATTTGTATTGGGTTTTGATGTATGGGTGCTGGTGTTTATTGCAGTAATACCACAAATATATTTCTCAATTAAGGAAAAAAAGCAGAAACATTTTACAGCACATGATGAACCTGCAATAAGATATTTGTGGACCACTTTTGGTATCTGTATTTTTATTCTAACTTTTTACAACAGCCATTTTGGAGGCAATGAATCCACCAGTCTGTACATGATGTTATATGGCATACCTACATTTATCACTGGTGGTATTTTTAAATTTAAGCCGATGATAATTGGAGGATTAATTTGCTGGATATTAAGTGTGATATCTATTTTTACTCCTTTGGGAACTGATATGTTATTTATGGCCGCCTGCGGTTTATTTGCATGGCTGATACCGGGTATTATTTTATGGAGTAAATATCAAAAGCAACAAGCCCGCAATGTTTAAAGACCTTGATCCCATATTGCACTCACAGTTGCGCCTGGCCGTTATGAGCTTACTTATCAGTGTAAAGGAGGCGGAGTTCACATTCATAAAAGAAAAAACAAGCTCTACTGCAGGTAATCTCAGTGTGCAATTAATAAAATTAAAAGAAGCAGGTTATATTGAAATTACAAAACAGTTTAAGGATAATTATCCTCAAACACTTTGTAAAATAACGGGTAAAGGAATAGAGTCATTTGAGCAGTACGTAAATGCCCTTCAGTCATATATGAAATTATAGAAACAAAAGGTATTATAAAAAATGCCGGTGATAATCCGGCATTTTTTTATCGTATTTTTTATAGATTATTTCCAAACAATTAATTTAGAACTGTAACTTTCATTGCTTGTTACCATTTTTAAAGAGTACATGCCCTGAGCTAACCGAACAATATTATTTATAGAAATACTGTTGTTTCCCGCAAGTACGCTAGCCTGTTGTTGTAATACAACTTTACCGGCGGCATCAAACACATAAACCTGTGCCACACCGGATTTTTCTGAATAGAATCTTACTTGCGCATTTGTAGATGAAGGGTTAGGCGTAATAACAAAATCTTTTGCTTTGGAAGCTGAAACTTTTACTGTAACAACATTTGAATACTTAAAATTTCCATCAATATCTACTATTCTAAGTTTATAGTAAAGTACATTTATCCCTGCAGGAATGTTATTGTCCTGGTAGCTGTAATGCTGTGCAGATAAGCTGTTTCTTGAAGAAGCAATTCCAATATTTTGGAAATTTGTACCATCAACGCTCCGGAGAACTTCATACCTGGCAAGATTAATTTCCTTTTCGGTTGCCCAGCTTACTGTTGCAATACTACTATTGTAATTAACAGAAAGGCCGGTGATGGTTACGGGTAGTGGAGCACCATTTGGAAGAGTGAAACAACCAAATTTGGAACCATACTGGCGGGCAGGTTTACCTTGGCTTTGTCCGGCATAAGGAAACGCAGGTTTATAATCAAATCCCATTCTTAAAGTAACAGTTGATTGAGGTAAGGCAAAGACAGATTTTTCTATAACCTCCGCACATCTTGAAACACCATTTCTTTCGATGGTGCTGCCATAAGTTAGTCTCCAGTTATTTCCATTGTCACTTATAACCCCACCGCTTATTAATTCAGTAGCAACTGAGCCCAAGTTAATAAGATCCAGAGGATTACTGCTCGGCATTTTTACGTACCCAATTTCCCTGAAATAACCATTGGTGCCAATTTTGTACCCATCCATATCAAAATGTAAAAAATTAAGGTTAGCAACAGGCACAGGCAAAGAAAGTGCCGGGGGTAAGGTATTAGCGGCATAATGAAGATAAAAGGTAATTGTAAACTGTACATATCCGGTTTGTGCACCGTTTTTAAGATCATCACTTGCACCGATCTTTGGAGAAAATAACGCAGCCTGCGTTCCTGCAACCCCGGTCTCATCTGCTGCATTATCATCATCAAAAGATAATAAGGTTGCATTAGAATTTCCGTCTACGGTAACAATAGCATCTAAAGCCCCAACACCTGTAGTAATATTATTTAATTTATATTTAGCTCCATTAGCTAAAGCAGTGCCACTTACAAGAATGGCATTTGTAAGAGATGTAACAGGGTTTGCGCCAGAACATACATCAAAACCGGTAATAGTACATTGAGAGAAAGACTGTGCAGCTAAAAATAATACTGCAAAAAGAGTAAAAATTTTTTTCATTTTCTTGTGTTTGAGGTTGTAATAAATTATTTTATTAATTTATCACAGGAACTGGCTTGGTTTCCGGTTCAACACAGAATATGTAAGCAGCTATTAACAGCAGTGGATCAATTTCTTTTAGTTTCTAACTAAAAGCATTTGTAAGAGGTATAAGCGAGGGCAAACATAGGAGTATATTTCCGTAATTCATAGTAATTTCCACATTTTTTTTAAAAAGATAAATTTACCTTTCTTTATAGCAGTAATTTTGCAGTATGAGTGTGATGCTGGAAGTAAAACATCTTTCTAAAAATTTTAATGGGTTAAAAGCAGTAAATAACCTGTCATTTTCAGTAAATGAGGGAGACGTTTATGGTTTTCTTGGCCAGAATGGTGCCGGCAAATCTACTACTATCCGCATGCTACTTACATTAATAAAACCCGATTCAGGAGAGATAAATATTTTCGGAAAAAATATTCAGCATCATCGCCATGAATTATTACAGCAAACAGGAGCAATCATAGAACGCCCAGACCTTTACAAATATCTTTCTGCATATGATAACCTTTACATTTTTGCAAAAATGAGTGGGGTCAAGGTTTCTTCAAAACTGATAATGGACAAGTTGCAAATGGTAGGCCTGGCACAAAGAAGTAGCAGTAAAGTAAAAACTTTTAGCCAGGGAATGAAACAGCGTTTAGGGATAGCAGTTGCATTAGTGCATGATCCCCGCCTGATTATTTTAGATGAGCCTACTAATGGGCTTGATCCGCAGGGGATAGCCGATATGCGGAAACTGATTTTAAATTTAAGCCATCAACTGGGCAAAACAGTTATTGTATCATCTCATTTGCTTAATGAAATAGAACAAATAGCAAACCGCATGATAATCATTCACAGGGGAACTAAAATAGTAGAAGGTGTGGTAGAAGATTTACTGGATCCGGCCAAAACAATGGTACAGGTTGAAACCACGGATAATGCCGGGGCAATATTAAAACTACGGCAGACGCAATGGGGCAAAACCCTGCAGCAATCAGGTGACTTCATTCGCCTTAGCATGAATAAATCAGGTATTCCTTTGCTGACAACTTACCTGGCGGAAATGGGCGTAGGCATTCTTTCTATACAACCCCGCCATTCTTTAGAAGATTATTTTTTATCACTTACAAATGCAGAAAACGATGTGGAGCCTGTTGCAAATTGAATTGTATAAAATTTCTAAACGATCCCGTACCTATATTGCTTTTGCTGCTATTACCGCCATTGTATTAATATTTCAGTTTGCATTTAAAGCTGATGGAAAAAGCTACATGAATCTTATGCTGCAAAGTGTGCAGGATAGTTTTGATATGGACAAGTCAAAAGCTATTAACGGTTACTTTATGTGTTACATTATTTTAAACACTTTGTTGATACAGGTGCCTATTTTAATAGCACTGGTGGCAGGTGATGCTATTTCGGGAGAAGCAAATATGGGAACCCTACGGCTTATATTAACAAAGCCGGTGAGCCGTACACAAATAATTTTAGTGAAATTTGCGGCTTCTTTAATTTTTACTTTTATGCTGCTGGTATGGATGGCTATTATGGCTTTATTTTTAAGCTTGCTTATTTTTGGTGCCGATGATATGCTGATTTTCAGGGCTAAGGGGGAAGAATCCCAGATTATGCAGATAACCAAAGATGATATTATGTGGCGATATCTTGCGGCATTTGGATATGCCGCTGTAGCCCTTACCGTTATAGCTGCATTAGCCATGCTGCTTTCAGTATTTGCAGAAAATTCTATCGGCCCCATTATTGCCACGGTTTGTATCGTAATTATCTTTACTGTTATTTCTAATATCAGCGTACCTATTATAGATAAAAATGTAAAGCCCTGGCTTTTTACTTCTTACCTGGTAGGCTGGAAAGGTTTTTTTTATATTGGCACTACCGCTGATGGACAACCGATAAAGGGAAGTATAGAGAATTGGCCTGCTATCCGTAATAGTTTATATATATTAGGGGCTCATATTTTTTTATTACTGGGCATTACTATTGTTGTATTTAACCGTAAAGATATCCTAACCTAAAAAAAACGATGATGAAGTTATTTAAAGCCGCTTTTATTTTTGCCGCTCTTTTTTGCTCTGCAGCCCATTTACAGGCACAGGATATTAATGCCTTGTTGCAAAAAGCTAAAACTAAAATGGAACTCGTAGATAATTATGAAGCCTCGGGTAAAATGAAAACCAATGTGGCTTTTTTAAAAGTTCCCATTGCCACCATAAAAGTTTATTTTAAAAAGCCTAACCGGCTTAAAGTGAAAAGTGAAAAAGGGATTTCGTTTATACCTAAGGGTGCCGTAAGTATTAATATGTCTAATATACTTACCACTAATAATAAATATACCGTGATAGATGCCGGCACGGATAAAATAGGCGGAATTGCTGTAAGAGTTGCAAAACTTTTACCACTCGATGATAACAGCGATATAGTACTTAGCACTGTTTATATTGATGAGGCAAATAGTTTAATTAGAAAAGCAAAAACAACAACAAGAGATAACGGCACTTATGAACTGGAAATGACCTACGGAAAATATGCAGCATTCGGCTTGCCCGATAAAATTATTTTCTCCTTTAATACTAAAGATTATAAGCTACCCAAGGGGGTTACATTTGATTTTGATGATGGTACTACTCCTGCAAAACCGACTGATAATAGTAAAAATAAAAAGGGCAGAGCGGAAATAACTTTCAGTAATTATATAATTAATAAAGGAGTAATTGATGCCGTGTTTCAATAACCTTATTACACTAGTTGAAACGGATTACACGAATAATCTATACTTCATTGTAATTTTTTAGAACACACTTTCTATTTTCTCCCCAGGAAATCATATGGCAGTTAACAATTAAAAACCAATTCCTGTAATTCGATCTAATTCGTGTAATTAAAATTATTAATTCTCTTCTAAAGTTATTTTTTCATCTATTGCATTGGCCACTACAGCAGCACTCATTTTTTTCAAAGGGTTTTTGTATTGCTCAGTGCGTTCGTTGCGCATATTTATAATATCTATGCATTTATAAAGAGCTTCTATAAAAGAGGCTTCATTTGCAATTCCTTTGCCAGCAATGTCAAAAGCTACGCCATGATCAGGTGAAGTACGCACGGCTGGCAAGCCAGCAGTAAAATTTACTCCTTCGCCCAAAGCTAATGATTTAAAAGGAATCAAACCCTGGTCGTGGTACAATGCCAGCACGGCATCAAATTTTTCATACTGGCCCCGGGCAAAAAAAGCATCGGCGCTGTAGGGGCCAAAGCAAAATATATCCCGTTGTTTTGCCTCCTGTATGGCTGGCTTTATCACTTCCTGCTCTTCCTTCCCTACCAGGCCTTCATCACCTGCATGAGGGTTCAGGCCCAGCACTGCAATTTTTGGTTTATTTATGCCGAAATCTTTTTTTAAAGATTCGTTGATGACCAAAAGCTTGCTTAAAATATTTTCTCGGGTAATGTATTCTGCTACATCTTTAATAGGAATATGTTCTGTAAGTAATGCAATGCGCATGTTTTCTGCAATCATAAACATGGCAACTTCTTTTACGTTAAAAATATTTTTAAGATACGGTGTATGGCCGGTAAAATTAAAATCTCCCGATTGAATATTTTTTTTGTGTACGGGGGCAGTTACCAGGCCATCAATTTTTCCTGCTTTTAAAGCTTCTGTTGCTATGGTAAGGCTTGCTATAGCATATTTTCCGCCTACATCATTTAGCTGTCCCGGTGTTACGGCAACATCTTCTTCCCAGCAGTTGTACACGTTCACCTGTTTATTGTTTACCCGGCTGCTATCTTTTGCCGTAGTAAAACTAAAATTAATATCGGGCAGGCCTTTACGGTAAAAATTGAGCACTTTATTATTGGCAAATATTACGGGCGTGCATATTTCCAGCAAGCGGTTATCACTAAAGGTTTTAATAATTAATTCTATTCCAATACCGTTAATATCCCCGCAGGT
>JBDUCK010000257.1:0-5088 GCA_040003485.1 Ferruginibacter sp.
AAATTATTGGGTATGATATTAGAAATTCAGATGCCGCTACAAAAGCTTTTCGCCGTCATTTCTTGTCTGTAGAAAAAGATGGAGAATTTACAGTGCCGGAAAAGAAAGTGTTGTATATGGTGATGATGAAATATTTATAGCAGATAAAAACACAGATGATATTGATCCAACAGGTAAATACGGATTTTTACAAATTTATTATTTGGGCTGTCACAATTTTTTTCACTGTAAGTCTGCAATTAATTTAGCGATGGTTATTTCTTCCAGCAATATCCTTTTTGGAAACCCATTTTCAGTATGCCATTTTATAAGCCTTATACCACCATCTGCTAATTCTATACCTGTAATATCGCTATCGCTGAAACAGCAGCAACCGCTGTTAAAATAGGTAGGTTTTACAGAATGGGCAGGCTTGCCGGTATCAATTTGGTTTGAGGGATGATCAAGATATTTGCCCGATGCAAACACGGGGCTGTGCGTATGGCCGGTTATTAAGATCATGCTTTTTCTTCTGCTGCTCCAGTCATACATCATTTTATTATGCCTGTTCTTTAAAGAAAAATCTTTGCTTGGCGTATTGATGTTTATGCGCAGGTACCGCTCTACCGGCATCCAGATATGTGCCACTATCCAGGTGCTTAATGAGTTGTTATCACTCATTTTATCTCCCTGGTGCCCATGGGTAAGAAAGATGTTTAACGGAGTAATTACATTTTGTAATTTTAAAATAATGCCTTCATACACCGGCAGAGGCATTTGAAAATATTTGCTTAGGTGCAAAATTACATCCAGTTTATTTTTCCAAATAATATCATGGTTGCCGAAGGTCTTGTAATATCGGTCTGGTTGAAATGCAGCTTCAGCGGCAAACGGTTTTAGGTTGGCAGGCAATATCTGTTCTGCCGTAAATTTCCAGAGTTCTTCGCTATCACCGAGGTTTATAAAATTATATTGAAGGCTGTTGTAATGCTGTAAAGCAGAAATATAATTTTGCTCACAGTTTTTAAAGTCATCGGCCCAACCCTGGTTGCCTTTGTGCTGATCGCTGAAGATGATAAATTTATCTTTCGCCAGATCTATCTCAAGCGTTTTTACTTTTTTACTTTTAGGATTATTACCGGCACGGTAGAGTTTACTAAGCGATTTAAAAACAGCTTCTCCTTTGGGAGATGTTGCCAAATAATTGCCCATCCAGGTGAGTGGCCGCTTTAATAAATATTGTAAAATTTTTCGCATTCAAAAAAATAGCTGCCCGTAAAGTTAGCCTGTAATTTAATGCTACGCTTTGATAAAAGTTGAATAAAAATATGCTGTACAAGTGAGTGACACAACGATGTAGCCCAAGGTACAAATGTCAGTAAACAAAAAAACACTAAGTAGTTGTTGCAAAATATTTTCCTATCACGGGCAGTTTTGGCAATTCTTTTTTCTCAATAAATGCTATAAACCTGATATATAAAAGAAGCAAGACTGTTGCCATACTAATATCAAAAATTTTATTGGTGTATAAATATGTAATGCCTTTAAAAAGGAAAAATAACATCACGGCTATCACGATAAATGAAACAAGTTTTTTCCAGGCATAAGGAATGCGATAAACTTTTTGACCCCATAAAAAAGAAGAGACCATCATACTGCCGTAACAAAAAAACGTAGCCCAGGCACAAGCCATGTAACTGTAATGAGGAATAAAAAAATAGTTGATGACGAGGGTAATAGCTACACCAAAAAGAGTGATGTATGCGCCGGCAGAAGTTTTATGCCCAAGCTTATACCAGATGGCCAGGTTGTAATAAATGCCGAGGAACATATTAGCCAGTAATAATATTGGAACTACAGCAAGGCCTTCCCATTCTTTACTTGCAATAAAATGTTTCCAGATAGGTAAGTATAATGCTACCACCAAAAACATGATGCAAATAACGATGACGAAAAATTTCATAACCCTTGCGTATGTCCGCTGCTGATTCTGGCTACCGGCCTGCTTGAAGAAAAACGGCTCGGCCCCCATCCGGAACGCCTGAACAAATAAAGTAATGAGAATAGAAAGCTTGTAGCAGGCGCTGTAAATACCTACCTGTTCTTCTTTAAAAGTTGCAGTACCTGGCACCCATTTGTGTAGCATTTGCCGGTCCATTACTTCATTGATCACACCGCCCAGGCCCACAAGTATCAGGGGAGAAGAGTAGATCATTATTTTTTTCCATAACTCCCGATCAATTTTTAGTCTTATGACAAACACTTCTTTATATAATAATAGCAATGTAAATGCAGCCTGTATCAAATTGGCCAGCACTATATAATAAACCGGGTTATGAGCAGTAGAATAAAAATTAGCCCAGAAAGAAGTTGGATCTTTTGTAACCGCATTTTTGCACCACAGTAAAAAGAAAAAAGTGAAAAATATATTAATGAGAATACCGACAACTTTTATGAGTGCATATTTTTTTGGCCTGCCATCATGCCGCAATTTTGCAAAGGGAATGATGGATAAAGTATCCAGCATAATGATATAAATACTGAGCCTTATCAGCTCAGGATAATTGCCTACACCTGCAAGTGAAGCTAACGGTTTATGAAAAAATAATAAAACAAGGCCAAATAAAAAAGTGCTGATGATGATGGAAGTAGCGGTTGTATTATAAATTTTTTGGGGATCGTGTTCTTTATTGGAAAATCGGAAGAAGGCTGTCTCCAGGCCATAAGTAAACAAAACATTTAAAACGGGCAGGGCAGAATATACCAGGCTCATCTTTCCGTAATCTGCCCTGGTAAGAGCATAAGTTAAAAAAGGCGTAAGCAGGTAATTTAAAAACCTTGCGGCAATAGAACTTACACCATACCATATCGTTTGCCCTGCTAATTGTTTTACACTACTCAATGCTTCGTTTTAATTTTTGGTAAATTTAGCCGTAATTTTTTTATTGCCTTTCTTGTGCAAAGCGTTTGTTTTTTGTAAAGCTGGTGTCTGTAAGTGTATATAAAAAATATATGAGTTGATTTTTTTGCGTATTGTCTATGACAATTTTATTTTTTAATAAGCTATCCAGGCCTGCTTGAGCGGTAATAATATTATTGCGGTAATGATCTATCACATGCGATAAGGCGTAAAAGCGGCCGTCATGCATGTAAGGAAAACTAAGCTGCACATTCCGCAGGCTGGGTACTTTAAATTTTAATGAATCGCTACTCAGCAATGTTATTTTCTGCCTGCCGTTATCATTAAATCGATTTTGTGTAAGCCCGTTGTTATGGAAATTATTGTCGGTAAATAAAGGTTCTTTATGGCATGCGGCGCAATTAGCTTTAAAAACTTCATAACCTTTTTCTTCATAAGCTGTAAATTTATCCTCACCTCTTTTTACTTTATCATATTTGCTGTTGGCGCTTACCAGGTTGCCGGTAAATTGCGCCAGTGCCTTCAGCATACGCCGGCTGGTAACAGCAGCATCGCCAAATGCAGCTTTAAACATTCTGCGATAATTGTCATCTGCTTTTATTTTTATTAAAACTGAATCAAGCGTTTCACTCATTTCGTTAGCTGCCGTTAATGGGAAGAGTGGCTGCACTTCTATATGGTTTATGCCGCCATCCCAATGCCAGGCCGTCATCCACGCAAGATTAAAAAGCGCCGGGGCATTGCGGTTGCTGAAAGTATTATTTACGCCATGGCTTAGATTATGATCGTAAGTACTAAAGGCGGCAAACTGCTGGTGGCAACTGGCACAGCTTATTTCACCATCCTTACTCAGGCGTCCATCGTAAAATAATTTTTTGCCCAATTGAAAACCTTCTTCGGTTAGTCTATTATTTGCAAAAATATCTGTGGGTGGTTTGGGCCACCCTTTTGGAATAACGAATTTAAGCGGCGTGGGATGGTATGG
Organism: Ferruginibacter sp.; assembly: GCA_040003485.1. Classification (GTDB taxonomy): domain Bacteria; phylum Bacteroidota; class Bacteroidia; order Chitinophagales; family Chitinophagaceae; genus Ferruginibacter. The sequence goes on from JBDUCK010000257.1 coordinate 3,885, forward strand.
GCCATAGCCGTCATCTTTTGCAGCGCCTATGATAAGCAAAGATGCCGTTATAAAAAAACCAATTGATATGATGATGCGGTATTTCAATTTTTTATTGTGAGCGTTGTTGCACCGAAAACATTCCGGGAAAATTATCTGCAGCTTTTCCTGCTTTTTCACCAGCGGTGGTAAGTACCGGCAATGCTGCGATTTTAATATCATTTATTCCCTGCCAGTATTTGTCTAAATTAATTTCTATGGTAAGGTTTTGAGATTTATCTGCTGTAATAATAATGGGGTTTGCAGTAAGTGATAAATTGATTTCCCTCATTGTTTTATAGTTTCCTTTATAACCGCCGATATGCTGTTCTATGCGGTGAAGGTCGGCGGTAGATGAGGCTGAGGTTCCTTCCAGTTTAAACATTACATAACCGCTGTTCCAGGTCCAGAACATATCATTCAAGGGATCAAGTGCACCGCTTTGTGCGCCGCTGCAATTTTTAATACTATCTACTCCAAGTAAAAAACTGATATTGGTATAGCTGCCTGCCGGCAGGGCTATACTGAAACTATCGCTGCTAAAAGCATCTATCAAATGATAGCTTTCTGGCTCCTCAAAATTATTCAGCCGCACATTACTGATATAATATTTTAATTTACTTATTGTGTACGCTTCTCCAAAAGTATTTTGATAAGTACTATCTCTTTCTATTTTTTTTTTATTGGCAATATTTAAAAAGTGAATAACCAGCCCGCCATTTTTTTTAGCCGGAATTTCAGCATAAAAACCGGAAAGCAAAAAAAAGCCGCCTATTATAACCGCTGCCTGAAAAAAACAGGTATTTAATATTTTATTCATCTCCCTGCAGCTTTTTTCTGTTTTGTTTTAATACCCCTGCTTTCTTTTTACTATCTAATCTTTTTAGTTTAGATGCCTTTGATGGCTTGGTAGCTTTACGTTTTTTATTTACTATCAATGCCTTTCTTACCGCCTCATTTATTTTTTCAATCACCAGCAGTTTATTACCTAACTGGCTGCGGTCTGCCTGGCTTTTTACCAGTAAAAAACCTTCGCTGTTTATTTTATTGATCAATTTTTCTTTAATGATCTCTTTTTCTCCAGGGGAAAATAAAACAGAAGTTTCTATATGCCAATAACCTTCTACCATAGTCTCCACTTTATTTACGTTTTGACCGCCTTTGCCACCACTCCGTGCTGTTTTAA
>JBDUCK010000258.1:0-5039 GCA_040003485.1 Ferruginibacter sp.
ACGGGTGCAGTGGCCGAATCTGCACATGGCGACCCTTTATTTACAATTAATTTTATCAGGTAAATTCCAGTATCAGAAAAAATATGACCCGGGGCGGGTAAAGTAGAAGTATTATTTGCACCTGAACCTGGATCGCCAAAATTCCAATCGAAAGTAACGTTTAAAGGAGATTCTATCAGGTTGGTAAAATTTACCAAATAGCTATCGCAATTTATATAATAGGGCGTTACGAGTTTAGCACCCGGCAGATCGCATGCTGCAACAGAAATAATAAAATCTTTACGATGGGTAGCAATGAATTTGCCATTTCTATAAGAAGCTACACATACAGATACCACATATTTACCGGCATCAGGTGCAATGCCGGAAATAATGCCCGTATTTGGATCAATGGAGGCCAATGGACCCAGGGGTTGAGAAGATGAGAACCCATTTATATATTGTACTGAATTAAATGGAGGGCCGGCAGGAGTTCCATAACTAGCATTCCTGGCATCGCCACCATCATAAGCATCGCATAGACTATATACCAGTAAATCTCCATCAGGATCACTTGCACTAAAATCCAAAGTAAAAGGTTTGTTATAACAAACTACTGAAATTCCTTTTGAAAACCTCGGGCTGTTATCAGTTTCAGCATTGGCTAAAGTGTTTTTTCCGGGAATAGTAGTGATATAAGTGGCGCCTACCTGGTCAGGAATGTTTGCAATACCATCTATACGACAGCAGGTTTGGTAGGAAGCTGTAAAGCCATTATTATTTTCGGGTAAGTCAACTTCAAAAATATAATAGCCGGCACTATAATTTAAATCCGGGGGATTAGTAATGCAGGGAGGCAGCGGATTTAACGGTAGAATTTCTGTAGAAGATATCGCAACGTTGATATACCCCGTGATATTAATGTCATTATCATTATTAAAAATGGCAACCATTACGTTTGTCGGCATGACGGCACACTGCACACAATTATTATCTCTGAATAGCCTGAGTGTTATGCTGTATCTTTTGCTGTTCGCAGCGGTGCCTGGCCCCAAATAATCATAGATCATTTCACCCCCGGTAATATGTTTGGCAAACACGGGGGAAAACACACACATAAAAATGATCAGTATTAATAACCTTTTATTCATTTATACAAATATGACCGTAAAATAATCATTAATGCTGTATCTATAACTAAGATTAGTTAGATGTTGTGTAACATTTCATATAAACTTTTGTTAGATTTTTCTGGCTCCTCCAGCATACCCATATGTGCACTCTTACGTAAAACATATATGTATGGTTGCTTTGGCAAATGAGATTGTTGAAGACTGTGTTGATAAAGTATTGCCCTATCATGCATACCCACAATGAATAAAACAGTACCGGCAAAATCTTCTAATAGTGAAATACTGTCTGGCCTTGCTATCATTGCCTGGTAATATTGTATAAGAGCCTCAGCAGAAAATTTTTCAGCTTTTATAATAAGTTCTTTTATATACTTATCACTTTCGTGTGCATCATAAAATAAACCTGGAATACTGGTTTTTAAAAAAGCTTGTGCACCATTTGCTTCTATAAACGAAATTCCCTTTTTTCTGGTTTCAATTTTTTCAGGATCGTCAGCATACGCACTGCTATGAAAAAGCACAAAGGCTTTTAATATTTCCGGATATTGTTTTGCAAATGCCAGCGTAATATAACCGCCCATGCTGTGGCCTATCATAATGCATTGGCTGATTTTTTCCTGCATTATTATTAGGTAAATGCAGCGGGCATAGTCTCCCATTGCGGTATTTTCTTTCAAAAGCAATTCAGATTTACCGCTGCCTGGCAGGTCTGGCACAATCAGCCGAAAACTAGTTTTTAAAAAATCAACTGAGGCATTCCAGATACCACTGTCTTCTCCAAAGCCATGTACTAAAACTACCGGGTTGCCTTTGCCGGTTACCTGGTAATAAATTGTGCTGTTATCGATAGTGATATATTTTTCAGTCACCACACGTTTACTTTTTTAAATATATTGATACAGAACGAAACAGTAAAAGCATTACAAAAGGGATTAAAGCAGTGCTCATCTGCTGTGGTAGAAAAAACCAACTCAACAACAGTAGTACAAGAATAACGGCAGTTATGAAAAAATATTTTTTTACCAATACTTTACTGCTTTTAATAAAAGCGGCAAATACAATATGTGTGGGTAACGCCCATAATAAATTATAATTATTCTTTGTCATAGTATGGTCGGTAGCAATCCACATAAAAACCAATAAAATGCCAAGTAGGCCAGTTATAAAAAACAACAAAATGTCCAGGCCGGATAAAATTAGCTTCAGTTTTTTGTTAGATGAAAAACTTAGCAAAATATAAAGGCACAGGAGTGCCGTAAAAAAAAACATGGGAGTAAACCAACTGTCATTATTCTCCAGTTGAGTTGCAAAAAGATTTTCTGACGATTGAACTAGCGGAAAAATTTTGGCACTATCCAGAGCCATCATCAGGTTATCCGGCAAAAATTGCTGTTGGCTAGCGGTCATTACCGCATCCGTAGGCGCACCAAGTAAAATATCAATTCCTAATTTACCCCAATACTGCTTGCCGGCATTAAGGTACTGGTGAATGGCTTGCCGGAACCGATAATGGGTGGGCATTACAGCCGGAAGTAAGGGCTGCCGATGTTTATTTTTTACAATCAGATCTCTAAGCCGGGTAGTGCAGTTGTCCAGGAAAAAATCATATTTATAATGCCTGTTTTCTTCTTTCAGGTTTTCTATTAATGCATGCTGAAGAGATATTTTTTCTGCTGCTGAAAAATTAAGTACCTGTTCTGTTATGCCACGGTTTTCTAGTTGATAGGAACTTTTAAAACCAATTACAGAATCATCATCATTAAAATTTTCAACACTTAACGAATACAAAAGCTTTCCCCTAATAAATTTTAAATAAAATCCTTCATCATCAAAATTAAAAGTTCCATAATTGTAAACGATATCGGTTACACTACTGCTGTCTACAACACGTAAAGCGCTATGGCCAAAAATAGAATACAATTCATTGCCCGGGGTGCAGGTAAGCAAGGATACTCTTATCCTGGAAGAATCCTGTGCAAAACTGTTGACAGCAAAATGTGAAAAAGAAAAAATTATAAAAAGATGTAATAAAATTCTCTCTGGCATTTTCATTTTAAACTTTTTGGATGCGAAAATACTTTTTTTACTGCAGATGGGTTGCAGGGTTTAATAAATTCGGTCATAAGGATTTAAATATTTTTTTGCTTAATACTTTCGGCACTTCCCGTGACAGTGAAATTTAGTTTGTACAAATGCCTGCACCATTTTCATAAATATATAATTTCTGTTTCCAATTTTGCAAACGCCTTAAACATGGCAGTTACACTGCAGTATTTATCCTGCGACAGGTTAACAGCTTTCAGCATTTTGGGTTGATCTGTTATAGCCAGCTTGATTTTGTAAGTCAGCTTTACGTGGTTGTATATTTTTGGATATTCTTCTGTAACTGCGGCTTCAATATCAATACTTAAATTACTGAAAGGCACTTTCATTTTATTTAAGATGGATACAATGTCCATTCCGGTGCATCCGGTAAGTGAAGCGAGCATTAACCTTTTAGGGCTGGGGCCGGTATCATTGCCTCCCTCATCCCTAACGGTATCCATTAATACGGGGTGGTTATTTATTACTGCCTTAAATGACATGCCACCCTTAAATTCAGTGCTTACAAAATGCGTATCCATAAAAAATATTTAAGTGTAATTTGCATCAAAATAGACTGCTGGTTAGTTTGCTACGGTAATTTTATAAAATATTTCCATATTAATCATCCTTTATAAACTAAAATCATTACTTTTGCCGTCCAAAATTTCAGGACATGGCAAGAGTATGTGAACTTACAGGAAAGAGACCAATTACGGGTAATAAGGTTTCCCATTCCAACATAAAAACAAAACGCAGGTTTTTACCAAACTTACAAACCAAGCGTTATTTTCTAGCAGAAGAAGACAAATGGGTAACCATTAAGGTTTCTTCAGAGGCTATCAGGACCATCAACAAAAATGGGTTGTATGCCGTAGTAAAGCAATTGCGTGCTGCAGGCTCAAAAATCTAATCAGCGTTTTTTAAAAATATATTACAATGGCAAAGAAAGGAAACAGGGTACAGGTAATCCTGGAATGTACAGAGCATAAGACAAGTGGTCGGCCGGGTACAAGCAGGTATATCTCTACCAAAAACAAAAAAAATACTCCGGAACGTTTGGAGTTAAAAAAATTCAACCCGATTCTTAAAAAAGTTACTGTTCATAAAGAAATCAAATAAGCAATTAGCTAGTATGCTAATTAGCCAATGTGCTAATAAGTGTATTCAATTAGCACATTAGCACATTATCTAATTATCAAATTAATTTTCCATGGCAAAAGCAGCTAAAACCGCGATAAAAACCAAAGACCAGAAAGCAGCAGCAGATGCAAAAAACTGGACTAAAGTTATACGCACGCTTCGTAGCCCTAAAACAGGCGCTTACACTTTTAAAGAAGCAATCGTACACAAAGACAAAATTAAAGAGCACTTAGGAAACTAAGATATGCCTCTAAACTATTTATAAGAAAGCTTCCCGATTTTATCAGGAGGCTTTCTTTATTTTTATTATTGCCTTCAATAGGATACATTCTTCTTTTATCACCTAATTTAATTATTTTACCATGGGCCTATTTGATAAATTATTCGGCAAAAAACAGCAGCAGGAAACTATTGACCAAGGGCTACAAAAAACACGGGAAGGATTTTTGGGCAAACTAACAAAAGCTATTGCTGGCAAAAGCACAGTAGATGAAGAAATGCTTGATAACCTTGAAGATGCTCTTGTAAGTGCAGATGTAGGCATTGAAACTACCGTTAAGATCATTGAGCAGATTGAAAAAAGAGTAGCCCGGGATAAATACCTGAACACAGCGGAACTGCATGGGATTTTAAAACAGGAAATTGAAAACCTTTTGGTAGCTGCACCGCAGGATAGCAGTTATGAAAACTATGAACTTCCAA